>DAHVWT010000058.1 GCA_027327915.1 Elusimicrobiota bacterium | reverse complement strand
ACCTCTACTACCGTTGCTCCGCGGTCAACCGCATGAACAACTCCGCGTGCCCCGTCCGCGCCGTGCGCGCCCGGGCGCTCGAGCAGTTCGTCATCGAGCAGATAAAGGTTCTTGCCCGTGACGCGGGCCTGCTGGACGGCCTCGTCGCCAGGTCTCTGGAGGAATCCGAGGAGTTGCCCGTCCTGAGAAAGGAGAAGGTCGCCCTAGCGGCAGAACTGGGAAAATTGGAGGCGGACATCCGGGGGGCGATGAGCGGCCTGGGAGCCTCGCCGCCCGGCTCGGCCACATGGAAGGTCATCATGGACGGGCTGGACGGGATGTCCGCGCGCCGGGAGGAGATTCGCGGCCGACTGGATGGCGTGGAGGGGCGAATCCTGGAGGTTGAGGCCCGCAGCGTGGACGTCGAGATGCTTCGGCGCGACCTGGGGGCCTTCGTGGACGTCTTCGAGAGCCTGGACATCCTCAAGAAAAAGGAGTTCATCCGCCTGGTGATCCAGGAGGTCGTCTACGACAAGCCCCAATCNCGGGTGCGATTGGGGCTCATTCCCTTTCAGGGCTTCGACTGGCCGCTTGACCAGTTCTCGCTAGGTTTGCCCAGCGTCAAATATGGCTGCGGGACTAGGATTCGAACCTAGAATAAGTGGTTCAGAGCCACCCGTGATACCGTTTCACCATCCCGCATCGAGAGAGATCCGGACGGCCTTGATTTTAACAAATCGGCCGCCCCGGGATTGCTATCATTACGCCCGGGCGAAACCATGCGCCAAGTCCCGGCCGCCGGCATCAACCTCTTCCAGTCGATCTACCCGCTTTTGAAGGAATACGCCGGGAAAACCGGGCTCGAACCCCTCAATCTCTCCCTCGGAAACCCCGACACCGTCCCCCCGCCCGAGATCCTCGCGCTTGAGTCGCGCTACGCGGCCGACCCGGCCTTCGCCTACCACACCTACGCCGAGGACTCCAACCTCCTGCGCTTCGCCGAGGGGATGGTCGAGCTCCACGGCGGCATCCGCGTCCAGGATCATCCGGAGCTCAAGGCCGTGCCCATCGCGGGGATCAAGACCTCGACCGCCTTCCTGCCGCTCGCCTGCGGCCTGCACCTGCCGGATGCGCGGCGCCGGGACTCCTTTTGCGTCGTCTCGAACCTCCCGGCCTACGACGTCATCGGCGCCTGGGCCCGAGGCTACCTGGGCGCCCGCCGCGTCGTCTGGCCTCTCCTCTCCGAGGATCAGATGCGGCTCAACGTCCGGCGCCTGAAGGAGGCCGTGCGGGAGGCGGGGGTCCCCCGCGTGGACCTCGTCCACGTCATCAGGCCCGGCAATCCCGCGGCGGTGGGGGCGAGCGCCAAGGAATGGCGGGAGCTCCTGGATTTTTGCGCCGAGAGCGGCGCCCGGCTCGTCTGCGACGGGGCCTACGCGGGGCTCGCGAAGGCCGAAGCGCACGTTCCCCTCGCGAGGATCGCGGCGGGGAGGAGGGATTGCGAGTGGCTGGAGATGTATTCCGTGAGCAAGTCCTTCAGCGACCCGGGGGCGCGGCTCGGGGCCCTCGTCGGCTCCCGGGATTTCGTCGAGGACTTCCTCCTCGTCAAGGGGAACTCCGACTCGGGGCCCGTGCCCTGCGTCATGGCGGCCTACGGGAAATTCCTCGAGGACCAAGCCGCCGCGCGGCGCGCGCTCGAGTCCCTCCGCTCTCTCTACGAGCGCCGCTTGGGCTACGCCGCGGGGCGCCTGCGCGACGCCGGCCTTCGCGAGGCCTGCCGGCCCGAGGCCGGTTTTTTCACGCTTTGGAAGTCGCCGCGCCGCGTCCTGGGAACGGATCTGGAGCGCCACCCGCGCCTCAAGGGCCTGGGGCTCTCGGAGGCGTTCAACCGGCTCGTCTCCCTGGAGACCGGCATCGTCGGGGTTCCTTTCGAGGGGCCGGGAAACGGCGGGCGCCCCGAGCCGCTCATCCGCTACGCGGTCTGCGCCGACGTCCTCAACCCCGCCTTCCAACGCCGTTTCGAGGAAGCCCTCGCGCGTTTGAAGCCCGAGTATTAGATCGGCGGCCCCGTGAAACGCCTGCCCCTGGTCCTCGAGCCGGTCCCTCTCGATCTCGCCTGGAACGATCCGGAGGAAAACCTCCGGCGCATGGAGGATGCCGTCGTCCGGAGGCTCGACGGAAGGCGAGCCGACCCCGAGGAGCGTCTCTTCCTCTTTCCCGAGCTCACCTTGACGGGTTTCGTCACCCGACATCCGAAGTCCTTCTCCTTGACGCCTCCCGATCCCGCCATCTCGCGCGTCCTGGAACTGGCCCGCGGGCGCCGGACGGCGATCGCGTTCGGCTTTCCCGAGCGCAACCCCGAAGCCCCCGGGCGCCCCTTCAACGCCTTGGTCCTCGCGCGGCCCGACGGCTCGATCGCCGGACGCTACCGCAAGTTGCATCTCTTCACGGCCGGGCGCGAGCCCGAGGCCGGCGTCTTTAGCGCCGGGGATCGCGGCGTCCTCTGCGAGCACCGCGGCTGGCTATTCGGCCTCTCCATCTGCTTCGACCTGCGCTTTTCGAGGCTCTACCATGAGTACGCCCGCGCGGGCGCCGACGTGATCCTCGCCCCGGCGTGCTGGGTGGGCGGGCCGCACAAGAGCATGCAGTTGCGGACCTTGGCGGCCGCCTACGCCGTGCTCTCGCAGGCCTACGTGGCGGCGGTCAACCGCTCGGGCAGGGACCCCCACTTCGACTACGACGGATCGGCCCACGTCTTCTCCCCTTTCGGGGAGCCCGTTCTCCAGGAAGGCTCCTGCGGGCTCGACGAGTCGGCCTTGATCGAGTGCCGGAAGATGAAGGTGCGCGGCGCGGACCGGGAGTCCTACCCCTTGAGCCTCCCCCGCCCCGGCCAGACGTAGGCGGCCATCCCCTCAGATCCCCAGCGCTTGGGCGAGCTCGGGGATTCCGGCGAAGCGCCCGGCGGCCTCGAAGCTCAGGCAGCGCTCGATCGCTTGGGCCGCCGGAACGCCCGGAAGCAGCTCCTTGAGGGGCCGGAAGGACCCCTTCTCCTTTTGGGCCCGGAAATCGGGGCCGGTGAACGGCCGGACGCCCGCCAGCAACTCGTAGAAGCAGGCCCCCAGCGAGTAGATGTCCGCGCGCGGGCCCGACTCGCCCTTGATCGCCACCTCCGGCGCCGTGTAGGCCCAGTCCTCCCCGGCATGCCGAATGCCCAGCTTCGCGAGGATGTCCCTCGACTCGCGCGCCGTCTTGAAGTCCGTCACTTTCGCGTAGCCCTGCTTGCAGATCAAGATGTTCGCGGGAGAGAGGCTGCCGTGGAAAATCCCCAAGGAGTGGGCGTGCGCCAGCGCCTTCACGACGCCCGTCATGAAGGAAAGCCCCTCCTTCCACGGGATTTTCCCGCGCCTCCCTAAAAATTCCTTGAGCGACGTCCCCTCGACGCCTTCCATGACCAGACAGGGCTCCTCCCCGTCCTCAACGACGGCGAGCAGCCTGGCGACGCAGGCGTGCTCGATCGAAGCCGCCTTCCTGGCGGCCGCGGCGAGCAGCGCCCGCTCGGCCGGGCGCGACTTGATTTCCTCGCGGAATTTCTTGATCGTCAAGAGCCTGTCGAGCTTCGCGTCCCGCCCCCTAAAGACCGGCCCCACGGAACCCCGGCCCATCTCGCCCAAGATCTCGTAGCGACCGGCGATGAGCGCCGGGGCGCTCTTGGAAGAGGCGGCGGAAGGCCTTGCCCCGGCCGAAGCTTGGGGCTTGGCCGTCTCGGGAGCCGCGAGGGGCGCCTTGATCTCCTCATGCCAATGGCCGGCGGCCGCCAAATCGACGGCGGTGACGCCGCGCTTGGTCTGCAGCAGGGGATTGGCCCCGGCGTCAAGCAGGCGCTTGACGACCTCCCCGCGGCCGCAGATCACGGCGAGCATCAAGGCCGTGTAGCCGTCTTCCGTCCGCCCCTCGTCGGGGCGGACCCCGCTTTGAAGAAGGGCCTCCATGGTCTCCACCCGCCCGCCCTCGGCCGCGGTCATGAGAGCCGTGTAGCCGTCCTCCTTCCGGGCCGTTTCCAAGGGCGCGGCGGGCGGGGGCGGGGGCCTCTTCGCGCCGCGGCGCTCGACGGCGAACAGGATCGCCCGCCTCATGGCGCGCGCGTCGAAACTCCCCTTGACGAGGCACTCCTGGGCCCCGCGCCGGAGCGCCTCGACCCCCGTCTCCTCCTCCGCCGTCCCCGTGACCACGACGACCGGGACGTCCGGGGCTTGGGCCCGCAGGCGGCTGACCGTCTCCACGCCGGAGCTGTCCGAAAGCCCGAGATCGAGGAGGACCGCGTCGACGCCGCCGGCGGCAAGCGCTTTGAGCCCGGATTCCAGGCTGGAGGCCGTCTCGCAGCGAAAGGACGCTCCTTTCACGGCGCATTGAAGCACGCACCGGTTCATCTCCCGCATGTCCGGATCGTCGTCGATCACAAGGACGGCGAGAGTCTTCGCGTCGTTCCCTATCAGAGGCGCCGAGGCCTCGGCCGCATCGGTGTGCATGTTCGTCATCCCTCCCTTGATCCGCATAGCGCCGCCGCCGGCGCCTCCTCGGGGGGGAGAAGAAGCCTCGCGACCAAGCGCGCGAGCCTCCCGGCGTCGATCGGCTTGGTGAGATAGCCGTTCGCTCCCCATGCGAGCGCCTTTTCCATGTCCCTCATCGTGTCGAGCGCCGAGATCATGTAAATGAGGAATCGGGATCCGCGGCGGCTTTGGCGCAGCTCATGGCAGACCCGGATGCCGTCAAGCCCCGGCATCATGACATCAAGCAGAACGAGAGCCGGACGACGGCCCAGGGCGAGACGCAGCGCCGAGGCCCCGTCAGCCGCGCCGATGAGGCGGACCGGCATCGGCTTAAGAAGCATCTTGACGAAATCGAGGCTCTCGGGGTCGTCGTCCGCGTGCAGCACGAGAGGCATCGAGCCTCCGAACGAGATGAGTCGGCTAAAATGGGTCATGGCGTCCGCGACAACTTTAATCGCCGCGCCGCGCTTCGACAAGGGTTGTTCCGTCACGTGACGTCAAGTGACCGCCGCCCTCCGACGAAGGGTAATTTCGTAAAATCCTTTCATGGAACCCGCGGACGCGGCCCACGCGTCCCTTCCTCCCGATGACGACCGCGGCTCCTTCGTCGGCCGCTCCGTCCGCCAGACGAGGATTCTTCTCCGCCGCGCCTCGCGCCAGCGCTACGGCCCGCCCATCTTCCTTTATTTCTCGGCGGCGGCCGCCACGGGAGTCGCCTGCGTCCTCTTCATGAGAGGCTTTGATTTCGCGCATCGCCACCAGCTCAGCATCGACACGATCGGCGCCTGGGCCTTCCTGACGACCCCGCTCCTCTTCATCCTCTCCTTCGAGCTGATCAGGGCCGCGGCGCCTCTGGCCGCCGGGACCGGCATCCCCCAGACGATTTTCGCCTCCCGGAGGCTCTCGCCCTCGAGCCGGCGCCTGCTGGGCCCGCTTCTCTCCCTGCGCACCATGGCGGTCAAGATCGCGGCGCTTTATATGGCGGTCTGGGCCGGCGCCTCGACCGGCCGCGAGGGGCCCTCGGTCCACGTCGCGGCCTGCGTCTTCCTCGCGTTCGTCCTCATGGCCAGATCCCGGCTCAAGCTTCCCTTGGATTTCCGCTCCGCCGTCGTCGCGGGGGGCTCGGCGGGCCTGGCCGCGGCCTTCAACACGCCGCTGGCGGGCGTCACCTTCGCGATCGAGGAGCTCAACGCGGGCTATATCTCAAGCATCCGGGACTATGTCCTCATGGCGATCATCATCGCGGCCGTGGCGGCGAACTCGATGCGGGGCGAGTATCTTTATTTCGGAAAGCTCAAGGAGCCGCTGCCCGTTCCCCTCGCAACCGCGCTCGCGATCGGCGTCCTGGGGGGCCTCCTGGGCGCGCTCTTTTGCGAGTCGATCCTGCGCGGGCAGGCCGCGTTCGCGCACCGCCTCCAAAGCCCCGTGCCCAAGGAGCGATGGAAGACGGTCGGGGGTCTCGCCGTCGGGCTCGTCCTCCTCTCCTGGGCCGTCGGGGTCCACGTCCTTGGGCCCGGAAACGAGGTCGCCCAGAATCTCCTCGACGACAAGCCTCTCCACGGCTTCCACGGTCTCATCTTTCCTTTCGCCAAGACCCTCTCGACCCTCCTGACCTATTGGTCCGGCATGGCGGGCGGGATCTTCGCTCCCTGCCTCTCCATCGGCTCGGCGCTAGGCGGCGCGGTGGGCTCCGCCCTCAAATCCCCCGTGGGCGCCAGCGCCATGGTGGGAATGGCGGCCTTCCTCGCGGGGTCGATCCAGGCGCCAATCACCTCCTTTGTCATCATCTTCGAGATGACGCGCGACCACAACATGCTGCCTCCCATCATGATGGGCGCGGTGGCCGGGTTCATGGCTTCCCGCGCCGTGGGGGCGCGGCATCTCTACCCGGCGCTCGCCGAGAGCTACAGGAAGCTCTTGGAGCCGGTTCCGCCGCCGATGGGCCGGGCGGAACCGCCCGCCAGTTCGTAAAAAAGGACGCTCAAGGCCGCGACGGCCGCCGTCTCGGAGCGCAGGACGTTCGTCCCGAGCCCGATGAAGGCCGCTCCCAATCGGCGCGCCTCCTCGAGCTCGCGCGGGCTAAACCCTCCCTCGGGGCCGATGAAGACGCCGAGGGGCCCGCCATCCCGGCGAAGGCCGGCGCCCGGGAATTCTCCGGCTCGGGACCAACTCGCCGCGCCTTCCCACGCGAGGCAAGCCGGGCCTTCCCGGAGCGCCCCCGCGAGCGCCTCCTCGAACGGACGCGGGGGCGCGAGGACGGGAAGCTCCGGCCGGCCGCTTTGCTTGGAGGCGGCCATGGCGACGCGCCGGGAGCGCGCGAGAAAGGATTCGATTTTGTCCGGCGACTTAAGACGCACGACCGAGCGCTCGCAGGAAACGGCGGCGACGCCGGAGACGCCGAGTTCCGTCGCCTTCTCAAGGGCCCAATCCCAGCCGCGGGGCTTGAGAAGCGCCAGATAAAGCGTCACGCGGGGGCCCGCGGGAGAAGAGGGCGACGCCCGGACGGCGACGATCCTTCCCTCGATCGCGCCGTCTTGTCCGACGGTTTCGATCGTGCCCGTGAAACGCCTCCCGCGGCCGTCGAAGAGATCGACGGGGTCCCCGGGCTCCAGGCGAAGCGACTTGGCGGCGTGCTCGGCTTCCCGTCCCGAGAGGCGAAATCGTTCGCCGCTCAAGCCCTCCGGCGGCAGAAAAAACTGGGGCACTTAACCCGGATCAATCCCTTGAATGCCCGAAGATCTTCTTGAAAATGCCGCTGTCTTGCTGCGGATCCTTGGGGGAGTCCCGAGCGCCTTCTCCATCGTGACGCAAGCTGCGGGCGAACTCCTCGAGCAGGACGCGCTGCCGGTCGTTGAGATGCCTGGGAACCTCGACCTTAAGCCTGACCAGGAGGTCGCCGCGGCCGCGATGGTTGAGCCGCGGCATCCCGCGTTCCCGAATCCTCAGCATGGTTCCATGCTGGGAGCCGGGCGGGATCTTGATCGAGGCGGAAACGCCGTCCAGGGTCGGGACGTCGACCGTGGCGCCGAGGGCGGCCTCCGCGATGTCGAGCGGTTTTTCATAGATCAAATCGTCCTCGCGCCGCTCGAAACGGGGGTCGGCCTTGACGCGCACGAGCACGTACAGATCCCCGGGCTCCCCCGCGCGGGGGCCGGCGTCCCCCTCCCCGGCCACGCGCAGCGTCGCGCCGTCGTAGATGCCGGGCGGGATCTTCACGGTGAGGCTCACCTGGGAGCGCACGCGACCCCTTCCCGCGCAGTCGGGGCAGGGGCTTTCGACGACGTCTCCCTGGCCGCCGCAATCGGAGCAGACCTGGGAAAGAGAAAAAAAGCCCTGCGCGTACTGGACGCGGCCCGTCCCGCGGCAGGTGGAGCAGCGCTTGAGCCCCGTTCCGGGCCTGGCCCCCGTCCCGCGGCAGGTCTTGCAGCGCGAAACCCGCGAGAAGGCCACCGGCTTCTCGCCCCCATGAAAGGCGTCCTCCAGGCTGATTTCGATCTCGTATTTGAGATCCGCGCCCTTCGCGGCCCCCCGAGGGCCTCCGCGCCGGCCCGCGCCGCCGAAAAACTGCTCGAAGATGTCGCCGAACATATCCCCCATGTCGACGCCGCCGAAGTCCGCGAAGCCCTCGGGCCGAGGGCGCCCGGCGCCCGCCGCGCCCGAGACCGCGGCCTCGCCGAACTGGTCGTAGAGACGCCGCTTCTTCGGGTCGGAGAGCGTCTCGTAGGCCTGGTTGATTTTCTTGAATTTGGCCTCGGCGTCCTTGTTGCCCGCGTTGCGGTCGGGATGGTGCCTCATCGCGAGCTTGCGAAAGGCCGACTTGATCTCGGCGTCCGAGGCGTTGCGGGGAACGCCCAGGACGGAATAATAGTCGTCAGCCATCGCTCATGCTCGCGCCGACGGCCGCGGCGGCGGCAAAAAGCCGGCGCCTGCCGCCCTCACGGCCGCCGTTGCCTCTTTTCCCGCTTTTGCCGTCCGTGGCTATTTCTTCTCCTCGTCGACCACCTCGGCGTCGACGACCTCGCCTTCCTTGGCTTGGCCGTTCTTGCCGTTGACATGCGCGCCGGCGCCGTCTCCGTCGCCCGTCTTCCCGGCGGCCGCGGCGGTCTTGTAGATTTCCTCGGCGAGCTTATGCGAGGCCTTGAGGAGCTCGTCTTTCGCCTTGTTGATGCGGTCGACGTCGTCGGTCTTCAACGCCTCCTTGAGATCCGAGAGCGCGCGCTCGACCTGGGCCCGCTCTTCCTGCGAGATCTTGTCGCCGTGGTCGCGCAGGGCCTTTTCGGAGGAGTAGAGGACGGTGTCGGCTTCGTTTTTCGCCTGGATCTTCTCCTTGGAGCGCTTGTCCTCGTCGGCGTGGGCCTCGGCCTCCTTGACGAACTTCTCGACCTCGTCCTTGGAGAGCTTATGCGGCGCCGTGATCGTGATGTGCTGGACTTTCTTCGTGCCCAGGTCCTCGGCCTTGACGTTGAGGATTCCGTTGGCGTCGATCGCGAAGCTGACCTTGATCTGGGGGACGCCCCGCGGGGCCGGCGGGATGCCGTCCAGGTCGAATCGGCCCAGGACGACGTTGTCCTTCGCCATCGGGCGCTCGCCTTGAAGGACGTTCACCGTGACGGCGGGTTGGTTGTCCGCGGCGGTCGAGAAGACGTTCGACTTCTCGACCGGGATCGTGGTATTGCGCTCGATCAAGGGCGTCATCACGCCGCCCAGGGTCTCGATCCCGAGGGTCAGAGGCGTGACGTCCAAGAGCAGGACGTCCTTCACCTCGCCCGTCAAGACGGCGGCCTGGACCGCGGCGCCGGTCGCGACGCACTCCATCGGATCCACCCCGCGCTCGACCTTGCGGCCGACGTAGTCCTCGACGAATTTCTGGACGACGGGCATGCGGGTGGGGCCCCCGACGAGGATGATCCTCGTGATGTCCGAGGTCTTCAGCTTGCCGTCGGAGAGGGCCTGGTCGATCGAAGCCTTGCAGCGCTTGACGATCGGGTCCACCAGGGCCTCGAGCTTGGCGCGGGTGAGCTTCATCGCCAAGTGCTTGGGGACATTGTCCACGGCGGTGAGGTAGGGAAGATTGAGGTCCGTCTCCATGGTGGAGGAGAGCTCGATTTTCGCCTTCTCGGCCGATTCCCGCACCCTCTGGAGCGCCATGGGGTCCTTGCGCACGTCGAAGCCCGTCTCCTTGCGGAACTCGCCCGCGATGTGATCGATGAGGGCGTTGTCCATGTCGGTCCCGCCCAGCTGGGTGTCCCCCGACGTCGATATGACCTCGAAGACGCCGCCGCCGAAGTCCATGATCGTGACGTCGAGCGTGCCGCCGCCCAGGTCAAAGACGAGGATTTTTTCTTCCTTGCCCTTCTTGTCGAGCCCGTAGGCGAGACATGCCGCCGTCGGCTCGTTGACGATGCGCACGACCTCGAGCCCCGCGATCGTCCCGGCGTCCTTTGTCGCCTGGCGCTGATTGTCGTTGAAATAGGCCGGGACGGTGATGACGGCCTTCTCGATTTTATCCCCCAGGAAGGCCTCGGCGTCGCGCTTGACCTTCTGGAGAAGGAAGGCGGAGAGCTGCTGAGGGGCGTACTCCTTGCCGTTCGGAGCCTTGTATTTGTGGTCGCTGCCCATCTTGCGCTTGAAGGCCATGAAGGTCCCCTCGGGGTTCGCCACGGCCTGCCGGCGCGCGGGCTCTCCCACGAGAAGCTGTCCGTCCTTGGCGAAGGCGACGTAGGACGGGAAGGCCTTCCCGCCGATGCTCGTGCCTTCCGCCGACGGTATGATGGTCGAGCGGCCTCCTTCCATGACGGCCGCGGCCGTGTTCGACGTTCCCAAATCGATGCCGATGATCTTGCTCATGTTGATTCCTCCTCTTTCTCGCGCGACTCCTTGTTGTTTTCTTCCTTCGGTTTCGCCTTGGCGACCCGCACCTTGGCGGTCCGCAAAACATCGCCGTTCAAGGTGAAGCCGTCCTCGAGGACCTCGACGACGGCTCCTTCGGCGGCGTCCTCCCTCTCGACGATCCCGATCACCTCGTGGGCTCGGGCGTCGTAAGGCTTGCCGAGGGCGTCCATGGGGGACGCCCCCTCGGCCTTGAAAATCTTCTCGAACTCGCGAAAAATCCCCTCCATCCCCTTGGCGATCTCGCTGCGGGCGTGAGAAACCTGGATCTGCTCGTGGGCCCGGCGCAGGAGATCGTGGATCGGCAGAAGCTTCAGCAGGAGCTCCGCCTTCCCTCTCTTGTAATACTCGGGACGTTCCCTGTCGACCCTCTTTCTATAATTCTCGAACTCCGCCTTGAGCTTCAACAGCTGGTTGAAATAATCGGGCTCCGCGGCGGGGGCCGGGCCCGCCTTCTGATCCGGCATGGACTCGGGGCCGGGAGCGGGGACGCCGCTGCCCTTCGCGGGGTCGGCGGTCATGAACCTTCCTCGTCCCATCCCTCGAGCTTCTGGCTCACGAGATCGCCCAAATAGCTCAAGAGGCTCATCATGCGCGGATAGGCCATTCGCTTTGTTCCCAGGATCCCGAGCACGCCCACGGGACGCCCCTTATGGCGGTAGGCGGTCGTGACGAGGCTCAGTCCCGCGAGCTCCGGCGTTCCCATCTCCTCCCCGATGCGCACGCGCACCGCGAAAGCGTTCGGCTGTTCCGGCAACGAGGCCTTCGCGACCGCCTTCTCCATTTCCGATCGCAACAATCCCGCCAGGGACTCCTTCTCCCCGACCCAGCGCATCAGGGCCTGGACGGTCCGCATGTCGCCGATCTCCTCGGCGCGTTCGAGGATATTGTCGGTCCCCGACAAATAAAAAGGGTCCTCCTCGGACAGGTGATCCAAGGACGCCATGGTCGCCCTCGTCGCCGCCAGGAGATTCTTGAATTCGGCTTCCATCTGAGCGAGCTTCCGGGAGAGAGCCGCCTTGACGTCGGCGAGCGGCAGTCCCCGCGCCGCTTCGGCGAGGAAGCGGTTGACGGTCGCGAGCCGCCCGGCGTCGGGGGTGTTCTCCATGGGGATCGTCCAATGGCGGATGAGCCCCGACTCCGTGACGAGAACGCCCAGAAGATGCCGGGAGTCGAGCCGGACGAGCTCCCAGCGCTTCAGGCCTTGGG
>DAHVWT010000057.1 GCA_027327915.1 Elusimicrobiota bacterium | reverse complement strand
CCTCTCAGTTCGCCGGAATTCAAGCGGCCTGGCATCAGATCGGAGTATCTTACGGCGACCCTGTGCGTCATCAAAATAAATTCCGCTTTCTTAAAGATGGGGGACCGCAATCAAGCTCTCCAAGAAGCCGCCGAGTCCTTGGGGCATGAGCTTCATCATCTCGAATACCACGCGTACTTTCAAAAGGATTTTCCCGCCTACCGCCCCTTGGAGCACTTCTTCTGCGACGACGAGCATTCGGCTCTTCTTTCGGGATGGATGGTCGCGGCCGACCTACAGAACGCCTTGATTGGAGGGAAGCCCGACATGGAGACTCAAGAGCTCCGGCATGCTCTGGAACGTCCGGGGTCTTGGTGGCAAGAGCAAAAAATAGGGACTTATGCCGCATGCCTTGAGTTTTCCCACCTTGGAGATTTTGCCGGTGCTTACACCAAACGGATTCAAATGCTGTCTCGATGGATTCGCTCCGCCGAAACGGCTCCTCACGGCGCCTCACGGGACCTTGGATGGATCCAGCACTTTAAAACGGTTCATCATACGCAAAACTGGATTGCCATGGAACGCAGACTCGAGGATGAGAGGCGCAACCTGCCCGCCCGACTCGATGAATACCGGGCTTCTTTAAAATATTTGCGCGGCCTGCAAAGATGGCTGGCGACAAAGTCCGGCATCCAATTGAGGAATCTCGCCATGAAGGCCTTGGGGGATTCGCGCTTCACCGCGTTTCACCTGAGGACCGGACAATTGGAACACCGCTTGGTCGACCAACTCTTAGGCACTCCCTGGGCTGCGGGGCCGCGGACGGATGGGATCGAGGCGCTTGCGCGGTTGCGAAGAATGGCGCGGGAAGATTGGGCGCGGCATAAAAACGTTCCGGGCCACTGGCATGGCGCCATCATAACCACCCCCCCTTTGCAGACCAAAGAACCCATATAGGTTGATGGAGGAATCTCATGAATATTGAGCGCGTCCCTGGATGGCTGCTAAAAAGCTTCTTTTACGGGATCATTGCTGGCATGATCATTCCCTACGTGGCCACGCGTCTGCCAGTGGCGGCCGCGTACTGGAAAGCGAGAGCCCCCGTCCGCGCGCTCGCCCGGGAAGCGGCCCGCGACAACATCACTTATGACGGGGCACGCCAAACCCCTGCGGCCTCTTTCGGCAAGCCCGTCGCGTGGGAAGGCGAACCACCTCGCATGCCGGAATCGAGCGGCACCTCCTCGTTCGAAGATAGCGTCGTGGTCCGCATCATGCGGATTTCCAACAGGGAGATCGTTTTAAAGAACGCCCTTGCGGCGAACCCCTCAGCGCCGCCCCCGGCTCAACCATAAAGGCTTTGAGGAAGATACGGCTTGACGAGAGGCTCGTCGCGGAGGGATTCTTCCCGACTCGAACCAAGGCCCAGGCCGCGATCATGGCGGGCGAGGTCTTCGTCGGCGGCCGGGCGGTCCTCAAGGCCGGCGCGCCGGTCGCTCCGGACTCGGCGATCGAGATCCGCTCCCGTAGGCCCGCCTACGTCTCCCGGGGCGGGCTCAAGCTCGAGAGCGCGATCGAGGCGCTCTCCCTCGACGTCTCGGGGAGAGTCTGCCTCGACGTCGGGGCCTCGACCGGCGGCTTCACGGACTGCCTTTTGAGCCGCGGCGCCGCCTTCGTCCACGCGATCGATGTCGGCCGCGCCCAGATCGACCCCAAGATCAAGAGCGACCCGCGGGTCCATAGCCGCGAGGGCCTCCACGCCGCGCGGCTCGAAGCCGCGATGTTCGAGCCGGCCCCCGATCTCGCGACGATCGACGTCTCCTTCATCTCGCTCACCCAGGTCCTCCCGGCCGTCGTCCGCTGCCTTCAAAGGCCCTTCGAGATCCTGGCGCTCGTCAAGCCCCAGTTCGAGGTGGGCCCCAAGCTCGCGCCCAAGGGGGTCGTGCGCCGCCCCGAGGCCCGGCTCGCCGCGGTCGCGAAGGTCCGCGGCGTCCTGGCCGGACTTTCCCTCGAGGAAGCGGCTCTTTTCGAGTGCCCCGTGCACGGGCCCAAGGGCAACGTCGAATATTTTCTTCATCTGCGAAATAATTCCGAAACGGGATCCGGCTAGACTCACCCTAGCTTCACATCATGCTCGACATCATCTCGGCAATCCAAAGCGAGGCCGCCCCCTGCGGGGCGGCCTCCCCGTTTTGCGCGACCCTTCTCTCTCATGTGGGCGTCGTCCTCCTCGTGGGCGCCGGCCTCCTCTGCTTCGTCCTCGCCGCCCGCGTCGCCGACTCAATGGGCTCACCCGAGCCCCGCCTGCCCCATGACGCGCGCCTGCCGGATTAACTGAAGACCCGGGCGGTTGCGGCGTCCCCAAGACGCGGGTAGAATAAAACGATGCGCGCGAGACCTCCCGGCGACGGCGGGATCCCCCAAAGCCTGAGCCGCGCCCTCGACGGCATCCGCTGGACCCCGGCGCGGCTTTCGGCCCTCATCCAGGGACTGCCGAAGGTCGAAACGCACCTTCATCTCGACGGCTCCCTCTCGCCGCGCACGATCAAGGATCTCGCGCTTCTCATGGGAGACAAAACCATCGCCCAGAAGCCCTTAGCCGAGATCGAGCGTCTTGCCGTCGTCAAGTCTCCCCGCGCCTCGCTCGATGAGGTTCTCGCGTCCTTCAAGCTCTTCTGCCGCCTCCTGCGCGAGCCCCAGGCGGTCGAGGAAGCCTCCCGACGCGTCGCCCAACGCGCCGCGGCGCAGAATGTCCTTCATTTCGAGCTTAGATTCGCCCCGGCGCTGCTCGCCGCGGAGGCTTTCCCACAAGAGGACGTCCTTGAGGCCGCGCTGCGCGGCCTGCGCCGCGGCGCCGCGGAGTTCGGGGTCTCGAGCGCCGTCATCGTCTGTCTCATCCGCGACGAGGATCTTGTCTCGGACCGGCAAAATTCGGAAATGCTCGATCTCGCGCTCGCCTACCACGGACGGGGCGTCGTCGGCCTTGACCTCGCGGGAAACGAGCGGGCGCGTCCCTTGTCGCGGTTCAAGCCCCACTACGCCCGGGCCTTGAAAGCGGGGCTGGGGACGACGGCGCACGCGGGGGAGACCCCTCCCGGCGACGACCTAGACCTCATCCTCGACTGGAAGCTCGACAGGATTGGGCACGGCGTGTTGGCGGGAAAGCGCCCCGGAATCCTCGAACGCATCCGGAAGCGCGCCGTCACGATTGAGACGAACCCGACCTCCAATCTGCGGACCGGGGCCGTCAAGAGCCTCTCGGAGCATCCCGCGAGATCCTGGCGCCGCGCCGGGATCCCCATCGCGATCAGTACCGACGATCCGGGGGTCTTCGGGATCGAACTCGGCGGCGAATACGAGGTCCTCGCCAGGCATTGGGGTTTCGGAGCCGAGGATCTTCTCGCCGTCTCCCTCCAGGGTCTCGACTCGCTTTTCCTGCCGGAGCGGCGCAAGCGTCCGCTTCGCCGCCGATGGGAGGCGCTCGCCCTGAAGGCCCTCCGATCCCTCGCCAAGCCTTCTTAAAAACTTCCTCGGGACCGCTGATTCCCTGGCGAAGAAACGGGGAGAATGTTACACTAAGTTTCCAGTGGCCTCCACCCTGCTCCTGATCACGGACCCCGACGCCCCCGGCGGCGCGGATCTTTTTTCCCTGGAGCTGGCGAAGGCCGCTCTCAGCCGCGGCATCCGGACGGCCATCCAGCCCATGCCCCGGTCTCCCGACCCCCTCTCGCGTTCCTTCACGGCATCGGCCTTCGCCCGGGATTCCGACACCGTCGTCGTCAACGGGCTTCAAATCGATGTCCTCAGGGCCGTCAGATCCATGAACAAAAAGACGGCCGTGAGGCTTCTGGGACTGCCGGGCGCCATTGAAGCCGCGCCCTCCGGGGAGCTTCTGGATCTGCTCCTCGACGCGGATCTCCTGCTTCTTCCGACCCGGCACATGATCGACACGATGCGCGGCTTGGGGCTCGGGGAACGATCTCTCCATCTCGTCCCTTTCGCCTATGACCGCGTTCCCGCCGAGAGCGCGGCGCTCCTGCCCCTCTCCGCCATGCCGCCGTCCGGATTCCATATGGTCTGCATGATCGAGGACGGCATTCCCGTTCACTCCTGTTTCGCCTCCCTTCCCCTCGCGCTCTCTCTCATGCCCCGCGACTGCCACCTGAGCGTCGTCGGAGATGGCGCGGCCGCGGCGGCGCTCAAGGGCCAGGCGCGGGAGCTTGGCGTTCTCGGCCGCATGAGCTTTTTGGGCGGCCTCTCCCGCGCGCGCGCGAACCAGCAGCTTCGCTTCGCCCAAGCTCTCCTGTCTCCCTGCGTTCATACGGGGTATCCCGTTTCCGCCTTGAACGCCTTTTCCGAGGGATGCCCCGTGATCGCCGCGGACGGCGGCGGCCATCCGGAGCTGGTCGCCCACGGGACCAACGGCCTCCTCGTCCCCCCCGGGGACCCGCGCGCCGTCGCCGAGGCCGCGATCAGGCTGAGGCATTCCGAGGGGCTCTCGAGAAGCCTTATCGAAAACGGGATCAAGGCCGTCAAGGAGCACACCTGGGATCGGACCGCCTTGGCCGCGATCGAGGCCCTCGAGGCCTTGGGGGCGGCCGCCTCGGAGAACGGCGCATGATCGCGGGGCTCGTCGTCGACCTCAACACCGATCCCATGCTCCTGTCGTCCACCGCCCTGGGGCGGCCGCTCGCCGCCTATCCCCTTCTCGCCGCGAAATCCTGCGAGCCGGTCAAGAAGCTCTTCGTCGTGAGCGCCAATCCCGAGGTCCGCGCGATCGCGGCCCAGCACCAGGCCATCGTCCTGCCCGTCCCGCCCGAGCTCGAGAAGGCGCCCGTGGGCGCGCCGCATGGGCCCCTTGAAACCCTGGTGCTCTTGGCGAGCGCGAAGGCGATCGAACAGGAGCTCTCGGCCCACGACCAGAAGCTCGAGCTTCTGGCCCTCTTCTCCTTTTCCTCCCCCGCGGTGTCGGCCGAGGAATGCCGCGCGGCGGCCGCGGCCCTGGAGAAGCGTCCCGAGTTCGACTCGGCTGCCCATGTGCGCCCCGCCGGACGCTTTCATCCGGCGAATGCCTTCGCCCTGCGCGGCGATCGCCTCGCGCGGTTGTGGACGCCGGATCCGGCGCATCCCTACGAGGAGGCCTTTTTCCCGGACGGGAGCCTCTTTGTCCTGCGCCCGGCCGCCCTCCAATCCGCCGATCCCTCGCTGGCCCTCTCCTGGTTGGGCCCAAACATCCTCCCCACCGGCAAGGAATGGGCCCCGAACCCCCTCGTCAGCCGCGAGCAGATCGCGGCCTTCGAGTCGTGGTTCAGGGCCCACGGCTGTCCGGACCTGAGCCCCAAGATGGAGCTCCAGCCCAAGCGCCTGCCCCTGCCCTCGCCCGCCCGCAAGTAGCCCCGCCCCAGGCGGGCGAGGTCCGGCAGGCCCGTCCTACTCCTGACCCGCTACGGGCCGCGCCAAGGCCGCCCGAGCGGCGATCAGAGATTCGCGGAAGTGCCGGCCCTCCTCGCGCATCCGGTCGGCGAAGCCGCGCCGTTCGGCGCGCATCTTGTCGTAGAAGGCCGAGTAGGCCTCCCCGCGCCGCTCGCGGGGCATGGCGGGCAGCGAATCCATGAACTGAGTCTCCTCGCGCTCAAGCTTCTGCTCGAAGCCCACGCGCTCGTCGCGCTGCTTCGCCCGAAAGCGCGACTCCTCCATGAACCGCCTCTCGATCGCGTCCGTGCGGCGCTTCAAGCCCTCCGCGAGCCGCGTCTTTCTCCCCTCGATGTAGGCGGCGTAGCCCGACTCCGCCGGGGCGCGCCTCGCCCCATGGGCCGCGGCCTTGTGCGCCGCCGCCATCAGCGGCCTTGGAACGATGAGCCCCAGGCTCAGGATCGCGGCCGTTTTCGTCGTTTTCATTCGTCGTCACCTCCTCGGTCAGTTTCCGCCCTCTCTGCCGCCTCCCTTTCCAGAAGGCGAGGCGAGAGGGCTACTCTATAAACGGACAAACCCCCCATTTTGTTCCCAAATATTTTTAGAATCTACTTCGATCGCGGAAACGACGCATCGCGATTCCCTCCATGAATCCTCTATCCCGCCGGCACCACCATCGATTCCCCTGCGACCTTCCCGTGCGCGTCTTCCGGGAGGGAAGTCTCGAGAGCCTGGGCGAGGGGCGGCTCGTGGACCTGGGTCTCGGCGGCGCTTCGATGCGCGGCGAGGCCGCGCTCAAGCACGGAGAAGCCTGCGACCTGCGCGTTTCCTGGAACAGGCGGCGCCGCCGCCTCAAGGCCCGCCTCATCTGGTCGGAGGCGGGGACCTGGGATTTACCTTCCAATCCGCGCCGGGCCAGGAGGCGTTTCTCAAGCGGCTCCTGGAGGAACTGCGCCGGGTGGAGGAGATGCCTCCCTCCCTGGACCGGACGATGAAGAACTACTGGGATCTGTAAGGCCGATTCAAAGAATCGCCGTAACTGCCGGCGACGGCGCGTCCGGGATTCCGGCGGGAGCAGCCCGGCGGCTGTTGGCGTAGGAAAAGAAAAGGCCGGACAGCCCGGAGAGGCCGGCGCCGGGAAGCGCCCACAGAAAGGACCTGCGAATCGACAAAGCCTTGCCGGGCACGGGGCATAAGAGCCCCAGCGCCAGCTCCCGCCGCATCGACCAGCGCGACAGGAACGCCACGCCGAGGCCCGAGATGGCCGCCTGCTTGATCGCCTCGGTGCTCGACAGCTCAAAGCGCGGACGCCGGTCGAGGATGGCTCCGGCCCGGAGCAAAGCCCGCTCGACGACGGCCCTCGTCCCCGAGCCGCGTTCGCGCCACAAGACCGGCCGCTCCCGCAGGGCCGACAGTCCGGAGCGGCGCGGCATCGCCGAGGGAGCCGCGACCGCGATGAGCTCGTCTTGCGCGAAAGGCGACAGGCTCACTCCGGCCGCCCGGCGCAGTCCCTCCACCAGGCCGATCTCGGCTCTCCCCGAACGCACCCGCTCCAGGATCTCATCGGTGTTCTCCGAGACCAGGCGCACGCGAACGCGCGGATGCTGGGCGGCGAAGCCGGCGATCAAATCCGGCAACACGCACTCCGCGATCGTCGTGCTCGCGTAGACCTCGAGCAAGCCTTCCGGCTCGGACGCGGCCGAGAGCTCGGAAGCCGCGGCGCAAAGGCCCCGGCGGGCGTTTTCCTCGGCCGCCGCCAGGCGCCTTGCCGCCGGCGTCGGCGTCATCCCGCGCGGCCGCCGCAGAAACAAGGTGGCCTTCAACTGCCGCTCGAGACGCCGAATTTGAGCGGTGACCGCCGGCTGCGAAAGGTGGATGGCGCGGGCGGCGGCCGAGACGGAGCCCGCGTCGATGACGGCGCGAAAGGCGGACAGCAACTGGGGCTCGAACGGCCACGCGGGCGGCGGCCGGCTCTTCATATCAGCATTAATTATGCCATATCAATAATTACTATTTGTGCTTATGATGCGATACCGCTACGATCTTCGGCATGAACGCCCTGACCGCCTCGTTCGTCCTGCTCTCCGCCGCCTGTCTGAGCCCGTGGGTCTCGCCTCCCTTGGCCTTGATCCTCGGCATCGCCTTCGCCCTGTTGTTGAAGTTCGAGCCCCCGCCGTCCTTTCGGATGCGCCACCTCACCAAGGTCCTTCTTCAGGCGAGCGTCGTGGGACTGGGTTTTAAGATGAACCTGCGGCAGGTCGTGCGCGCCGGGCTCGACGGCTTCGCCTATACGGGGCTTAGCATCGCGTTCGCGCTCACCCTCGGCTGGCTTCTCGGCCGGCTTTTTAAAACCGGACGAACGGCCTCCTACCTGCTTTCCGTCGGCACGGCCATCTGCGGGGGCAGCGCGATCGCCGCGGTGGGTCCCGTCCTAGGCGCGGACCAGGAGGAGATGTCCGTGGCGCTCGCGGCGGTCTTTCTCCTTAACGCGATCGCGCTCCTCGTTTTCCCGCCGATCGGCCGGGCGCTCGGCCTTGGGCAAGGCCAATTCGGCCTCTGGGCGGCTTTGGCCATTCACGATACGAGCGCCGTCGTCGGGGCGTCTTTAAAATACGGCGCCGGGGCCCTCGCGGTCGCCACCACCGTCAAGCTCGCCCGCGCCCTATGGATCGTGCCGATCAGCCTCGGAACGGCCGCCCGGAAGCGCTCGAACGCGCGCGTCCACTACCCCTGGTTCATCCTGCTCTTCGGCCTGGCCGCCGGCGCGGCGACCTTGCTGCCGTCTTTTTCGGCGGCCTGGACGATGATCGACGCCGCCGCCAAATCCGGCCTGACGCTGACGCTGTTCTGGATCGGCGCCGGCATCAGCCGAGGCGCCCTTCGCCGGGCGGGGCCGGGGCTTCTCGCCCAAGCCGCTCTTCTATGGGTCGCCGTCGCCTCCGGCTCGCTGGCGCTGATCCGGGCCGGTGTGATTCGCTAGGGCGTGGCGGCGCGGCGGATGAAGGCCGCCACGTTGTCGTGGAGGGCCTTGAGAGAGGCCGCGTGGGCGTAGACCATGTGCCCCGACTCGTAGAATTTAAGCTCGATATTCTTTCGCAGCTTGTCCGGGATGGGAAGATGGCTCATTTCGTAGACGCCCTGGAAAAAGGGCGTCGCGAGGTCGAAATAGCCCGCGTTGAGCATCACCTTGAGCCCCGGGTTGTACTTCATCGCGGCCGCGAGATCCGGCATCACGTTCGTCGCCTGGGAGAGGGGCTTGTGGGCGGCGGGCGGCTGGTGGAGGTAGTCCCAGGACTCCCAGAGCGCTATCTCGGGCTTGTAGAGCTTGTCTTGGCCGTACTTGAGGACGCGGCGGACGTAGTCGTTGAAGGCCGAGACGTAGGCCGAGCCGATCGCGGCCGCCTGCGGGTCGTACTCGGCCTCCTTGCTCAAGGGATCGAGGTCCGGGCCGGTGAAGCGCGAGTCCAGGCGCCCGGTCGTGTCGCCCGAGGAGCCCTCGAGATTCTTCTCGAATTCGCCGCCCGTCACGCGGAGATTCGCCTTCAAGATATAGTCGACGGGGAGCCCCGTGTAGCGATGCAGCCTGGCGGCGATCGCTTGGCGGTCCTTCGCGGGGAGATCGGCTCCCGCCTCCAGGGCCCGGGCATAGTCCCCCATCGCGAAGCGCTCGACCTCGGCCAAGAGCGCGGGCAAATCCTTGGGGGCGTCGGCCGGCAGCTTCTTGTGATACCAGGCCGTCGCCGCGTAGCTGGGAAGGGCCAGCTGGTAGGGGAGCTCGATGCCGGGATCGTCCTCCGGCCCGTCGGGGTTGTCCGCGTAGTTGAGGATCTGGGAGAGAAGAATGACGCCGTTGACGTCCACCATGCGGTCCGACTCCAGCGCCCGCGACAAAACCGCCGAGCGCGTCGTGCCGTAGGACTCCCCGAAAAGGTATTTGGGAGAGTTCCAGCGCCCATATTTCGACAGGAACTGGACGATGAAATCCGCGAAGGCGTTGGCGTCCTGGTCGACGCCGAAGAAGGCTTTCGAGGCGCCCTTGCCCGCCACGCGGGAAAACCCCGTCCCCGGGGCGTCCACGAAGACGAGGTCGCTGGCGTCCAGGAGGCTATCGGCGTTGTCGACGACTTTGTAGGGCGCCGCCGGTGTGTGGGAGTCGTCCGCGGTGACGACGCGGCGGGGCCCGAAGGCCCCCATGTGCAGCCATACCGACGAGGAGCCGGGCCCGCCGTTAAAGAGAAACGTGAGCGGCCGCGCGGGGCCGGCGCCGCGCTCGAAATAGGCGACGTAGAACATGCTCGCCTCGGGGGAGGGCCTGGGCTTGCCCTTCTCGTCTTTTGGGGCGTTCCGGGGGATGTCGTCCCAGTCCTTCGGATGGACGACCAAGGTCCCGGCATGGGCCTCGTAGGAGATGCTGCGGCCCCTCACGACGACGGAGCCTTGGCTTTGGACCTCCTCGGGCTTGAAGATCGGGCACGGCGCCGCGCCCTCGGGGCAGGCGGGCTTGGCGGCGGCCTTCGCGTCGGCCCGGGCCCGGGCGGGCGCCGCGCCGGCCGGACGCGGCGAGGCCGCGAAAACGGCGAGGAGCAAGAGGGTCCGAGGGATCGCCATGGCCGTGCGCCAATCATAGCCCAGTTGCGGGCGGGGGATCAATGCGGGCTAGCCCCGCAGAAACCGCGAGGTCTCGCGGTCGAATTTGAGGGACGCCGTCCCGGTCCGGCCGCGGGCGTTCTTGGCGAGGATGATCTCGACCTCAACGGGGCCGACGGGCTCGCCGTCGCGGCGCACGAGCTTGCCTCCGAGATAGGTTTTTCCCCCGAGAAGCCAGACATCCCCCTTCCGGGCCCTCGCGGGGGCCCGCCCCGCCGCTCCGGGCGGCCACCAGCCGCTTCCCCGGCGCAGGAAAGCGAGCCTGTCGCAGAGGCGGGCCAGCTCGGAGGCCTTGGCCCCCTTCGCGCCGCCGGGGCCGTTGATGCGGTCGCTCAGCCGCGGCCGATCCTCGTCGGCGTCGATGCCGGCGGCCGAGCGGCCGACTTGGGAGACGAGCAGCATCGACGCGTCCGTCTCGACGGCCAGGCGCTTGAGCTCCTCCGCCGCGGACAGGGCCGATGCCCCCTCCTCGCCGCCGATGCGCTGCAAAGAGTCGATGACAATGAGGCCCAGCCGCCGGCCCTCGGAGCGAAGCTTGGAGGCAAGCCGCCGGCTGATGCGGGCGATCTCTTCCAGGTCCCGGCAGCCGTCAACGATACGGAGCGGGGCCTCGTCGAGGGTCCTGGAAGCCCTGGCGATGTCCTTCAGGCGGCTTCCGGTGAAAGTCCCCGCGCGGAGACGATCGAGAGGAACGCGAGACCGCGCCGCCAGAAGCCGCCGCATGACCCGGGCTCGGCTCATGCCGAGCGAGAAAAAAAGGACGGGGCGGGGCTTCTTGGCGAGGGCGAGGCGGGCCGCCATGCCCAACGCGAGAGCCGTTTTTCCCTGAGCGGGCCGGGAAGCGATGCAGAGCAGCTCGGAGCCCCGCAGACCTCCGGCAAGACCGTCGAATCCCTTGAAGCCCGTTTTGACGACGCTGGTTTTCCGAGGCATGATCTTCTCCTGGTCAGCTTATCCGACGAGCCATAGATCGCGGCGCTTGTCGGCCCTCCCCCTTCCTTTGTTTTTGGATTTCGCGGCGGGAGGGCGGTAATCGATCTCGAAACGGCCGCCGTCCGGCTGATGGACGACGATGCGGAAAGGCGTTTCGCCGAATTTTCGCTCGAGTTGTTGCCGGAGGGCCGCCACGGCGCCCCACCGGAACGGCCGAAGCCGCTTGAAAAGCACGCTTCGGCGTCCCTTGTTGACCGTCACCACGGCCCGCGCGGCCCCCTCGGCCCCAAGCCGCCCCGGAGGGTTCGGCAGATGCCGAGAGCCCCCTTTTCTCGCGGCCCAGGGGCTTGATCTCTTGAACCGGTCCAACTCGGCCCGCGAAAAAAGCAAGGCAAAACCCACGCGGCCATGCGGACGTATCTCGCCCCGGCTGACCAGGCGCCTGAAGGAAACGGGGTGGTAACCCAGATAGCGCGCCGACGCGGGGGCGCCGAGGAGCTCGTCTCCCCCCTCGGAAAGATAGACGTTGGAACTCCGCGCCGAGGGGGGCATGTCCGTCCTGAATGGTAGCCGTTAATCCAAGGGCGGTCAACCAAGCCCCCGCGAGGCGCCGCGGTCGCTGCCGGCCTCATATGTTACTGTAGTGTAGCATATTGGGCGGCCGCCGGCCAATGGCGGGCGGCCTGGACGTCGACGAGGATGCGTTGGAGGTTGAGACCCCGCCCCATCAATTCGCTACAATGCTCTGCGTTGGAAGGGTGCGTGAGCGGTTGAAACGGCACGCCTGGAAAGCGTGTAGGGCCAAAACCCTCAAGGGTTCGAATCCCTTCCCTTCCGTGCCCCGTTTTGCCTTTCGGCGAAAGACGCACTCGCTCCCGCGCCCGCCGCTTTGAAGCGCGGCGCCCTTAAAAAGTAGCATGAGGGGATGATCGCGGCCCTGCGGCGCGTGTCCCTGTTTAAGGCGCTCAGCCGCCCCGCCGTGGCGCGGATCGCGCGGCTTTCCAGGAAGGTCTCCTGCAAAAAGGGCGAGCGCATCTTTACGAAGCTGGAGAAGGCCACGGGGCTGTTCGTGGTGATGTCGGGCCGCGTCAAGATCTT
>DAHVWT010000056.1 GCA_027327915.1 Elusimicrobiota bacterium | reverse complement strand
GATCGCGGTCACGATCCAGGAGGCATGGCGCGAGCGCGTTTCTCAGCTCGACCGGGGCGTCGTCTGGGTCGCGGAGGACCCCGATTCCTCGCCGCTGGCCGCCTTGCAATCCCTCGCCGCCGCGGCGCCCTTGAAGTCCTGGGCTTTTGTCTATCATGTCGACATGCCGCTCTGGGTCCCGGGGCTCTTCGAGGCCCTGGCCCGCCGCGTCCCCGGCGCCGCCCGGGAGGGCCTCGAGGCGCTCGCGCCCGTCCACGCCGGGCGCAAGGGGCATCCGGCCCTGCTTTCCCCGTCGCTGGCCTCCCCGCTCGCGGCTCTGGACCCTCAAAAGGACAGGCTGGATTACTGGCTCAGGACGCGCCGGGAGGGGACCGTCGAAGTCCCTTACGGCTGCATCCATGAAAATTGGAACGCTCCGTTGAAAGGCGATGCGCTGGGCGCTTAAGGGCCGCAACGTCGTGACGCCGGAGGGGGAGCGTCCGGCGGCGGTTCTCGTCTCGGGGGAGTCGATCGAGGCCGTCCTGGCGCCCGGCGAGCTTGCGGCGGGAGTCGAGATCGTCGACGCGGGCGACCGCGTCGTCTTGCCGGGCCTCGTCGACCCGCATGTGCACGTCAACGATCCCGGACGCGCCGAATGGGAGGGCTTCGAGACGGCGACCCAGGCCGCGGCCGCGGGGGGAACGACCTCGATCGTCGACATGCCCCTCAACAGCCGCCCCGTCACCACGACCGTGGCGGCGCTTGCGGCGAAGCTCCGAACCGCCGGCGGCCGGCTCTGGGCCGACTGCGGCTTCTGGGGCGGCGTCATTCCGGGAAACGCCGGGGAGCTTGAGGGGATGGTCCGGGAGGGAGCGCTGGGCTTTAAGGCCTTCCTGATCGACTCGGGCATCCCGGAGTTTCCCGCGGCGGCCGAGCGCGATCTGCGCCTGGCCATGCCGATCCTGGCCCGCCTCGGCGTTCCCCTGCTGGTCCACGCGGAGCTGGAGACGCGGGCCCGTCAAACAAACGGGGCGTCCTCGACGTATCAAGATTACCTGGACTCCCGGCCCAAGACATGGGAAAACGAGGCCGTGCGGCTGATGGTCCATCTTTGCCGGGAGACCCGATGCCGCGTCCATATCGTCCATCTCTCATCGGCCGAGGCCCTGCCCCTCATCCGCCGGGCCAAGGAGGAGGGGCTTTCGCTCACGGCCGAGACCTGCCCGCATTATCTCGTCTTCGCCGCCGAGGAGATCGGGGAGGGCCGCACGGAATTCAAATGCGCGCCGCCGATCCGCGAGCGGGAGAACCGCGAGAAGCTTTGGGAGGGGCTCAAGGACGGGACGATCGATTTCGTCGCCTCGGATCACTCGCCCTGCGCCCCCGAGCTCAAGCGCCCGGAGTCCGGCGATTTCATGGCGGCGTGGGGCGGGATTGCCTCCCTGCAGCTGAGGCTTCCCGCGTTCTGGACCGAGGCCTCGCGGCGGGGCTTTTCGGCGGCGGAGCTCTCGCGGCTCCTCTCGGGGGCCCCGGCGCGCTTCGCGGTCCTTTCCGCGAAAGGCGAGATAGCTCCCGGCCGCGACGCCGATTTCGTCGTCTGGGACCCGCGGGCCGAGCGCGTTCTCGAGCCCCGGATGATCCGGCACAGGCATGCGCTCACGCCGTATCTCGGCCGCCGGCTGCTGGGCGAGGTCCGCGCGACCTTTCTGCGCGGGCGCCGCATCTTCGATCAAGGAGATCTCCATGGACCTTTCGGGAAAACTCTTAAGCGCGTCGGCGCCGGACGCCCCGGCGCCGCCCTTCACGCGCCTTCCTGATCTCGCCGCGGAGAGGTTGGGGGGGCGGGCGATCCTCGCCAACGACGAGTTCTTCGCGCCGAAGGAGAATCTCCTCAAGCTCGCCAAGCCGGTCTTCATCGAGGATAAATACACGGCGCGGGGCAAGTGGATGGACGGATGGGAGACCCGCCGCCGCCGGACGCCGGGGCACGACTGGTGCGTCGTGCGCCTGGCGGCCTTGGGGCGCGTGCGCGGGGTCGACGTCGACACGAGCTTTTTCACCGGCAACTATCCCGAGTCGGTTTCCTTCGACGCCTTGAGCCTCCCGGGCCGGCCCTCCGCCAAGCGTCTTGCCGCCGCCTCCTGGATCGAGATCCTGCCGAAGTCGCCCCTCAAGGGAGGCTCGCACAACTATTTCGCGGTCCCGCGCTCGGGGCCGTGGACGCATCTGCGCCTGAATATTTACCCGGACGGCGGGGTGGCCCGGCTGCGGGCCTACGGCGAGGCGGTCTTTCATCCGGGGCGGGGCGCCGCCTCGCGGGGGGCCGTCGATCTCGCGGCGGCTCAAAATGGGGCTTGGATCGTCTCCGCCAGCGACCGCTTCTTCGGCTCGCCGGAGAACATGCTGATGCCGGGACGGGCGAAAAACATGGGGGACGGCTGGGAAACGAAGAGGCGGCGCGGGCCCGGGCACGACTGGGCCGTCGTGCGCCTGGCCGGCCCCGGCACGATCGAGAAAGTCGAGATCGACACGAGCCATTTCAAGGGGAACTGCCCGGAATCCTTTCTGCTGGAGGGTTTCAGGGGCTCGGATCCCGAGGCCGGCTCCGGGGCGGCGTGGAAGGCGGTCCTTCCGCGAACGAAGCTCAAGCCCCACTCCCGCCGTCTCTTCGCCAAGGACATCGCCGACCGGGGACCTTTCTCGCACGCGCGGCTCAGCATTTATCCCGATGGAGGCATCAGCCGCCTGAGGATCTACGGCCGCCCCCTCGCGGTGCCGGACGCCCCACGGCCATGATCCAGGCCAAGCGCGTCTATGAGGCGCCGGCCGCCAAAGACGGCTATCGCGTGCTCATCGACCGGCTATGGCCGCGGGGCCTCTCGAAAGCCTCGGCGAAGGTGGATCTATGGCTCAAGGACGCGGCGGTGTCGGACGAACTGCGCCGGTGGTACGGCCACGATCCCGCGAGGTGGCCCGAATTCAGGAAACGCTTTCTGTCCGAGCTCAAGAAGAAGCCCGCCGCTCTCTCCATGATCAAAAAGCTCGAGGCCGAGCACGGGACCGTGACGCTGCTCTTCGGCGCCAAGGACGCCCGCCGCTCGAACGCGACGGTGCTGCTCGAGCTGCTTAACAAATAATAATCGGGGAATCAGGCCGCCCGGTCGAGGGCGTCGAGAAGCGCCGGCGCCTGGTCGAGCATCCGGCGCAGGGAGCTCAACGGCCGACGGACGATCTCGCGGCCGGGGGGGAGGCTCGACAGGAGCGCGGGGAAGGTCTTGAAGGCCCGGCGCACGGTGTCGGCGAAAAGCGCGCCGCCGTGCCTTTCAAGAAGCCCGACGAGCGCGGAATGCCGGAGCTCCTCCGAGACGCACGCGAAGCCCACGGTGAGGATCAGAGCCCGAAGCCCCATGCGCAGCCCGAGAAGAGGCCGCCCCAGGATCAGCCCCGCCAGGACGGCCGTCCCCAGGAGTCCGGCCCAGAGTCCGGGGCGGCGCAGCCTCTGAAAGACCGGCGCCCGGCGCGCCAGCCCCCAGCCCGCGTAGAGCCCCGTCAGGAGCAAGAGCCAGGGCAAGGGAAGTTTCCGTGTCGCGACGATCGCCAGGATGACGAGCCCCGCATGAAAGATCAAAAAAACCGAGGAGCGATTTGAAAGAGGGGGAAAATAGGGGGACACGATACTCATTTCTGCCTGTCCGGAACTCGGAAATAGGTATTGTGTCCCCCTATTTCCTCCGGCGACGGCGATCCCGGCCGCCGCGGCGGCGGCTCCGAGGACGGCGTTGAAGGCCAAAGCCGCCCCCGCCCAGAGCCGCCAATCATCCGGGCTCACGCCGGCCCAGGCCGCGAATTGGCGCCAACCGCTGATGTAGAGAAGAGCCGCGCCGGAACCATAAAAAAGAAGCTGGCGCAGGAAGGGCTGGAGGAAGGTCCAGACCATGGCGAGCGCCCCGCCCGTCAAGCAGCCGGCGGCGCCGGGGCCGAGGAGGCGCAGGGCGGCTTCCAAGAGGAAGCCCTCGATCGAGATCGCGATCATGGGGCCGATAATGAAGGCGCTGGGAGAGATCGATTTCATCGCCGCGCAGACAAGGCTCGCCCGCCAGAGCAGGCCCGGCTCGGGCCAAAGCCGGCGCCCTCCGATCAAGAGCATGATCCCGAGGGCCGTGAGGAGATGGCCCCCGAGGGGCATGTGGACGTTATGAAGGAAGCTTCCCAGGATGATCTCGGCCGAGGCCCACAGGCTTCCCAGCGCGGCGGCCTTCTTCCATAGAAGGGCTTGTGGGTCCATATCCCGATTCTGACTCTTATTCGCGGAAAAATCGTGGAAAACCGGTGACACCATACGGATTTCCTAGCTTCGGAAATGGGAATCGGTATGGTGTCACCATTTTATCCGACCTCTGCCCCCTGGCCCCTTCACTCGGGCATCGGCAATGAGGCGATCTCGGCGTAAAGACGGGACTTGTCGGCCTCGGGCAGGAAGCTCGCCTCGATCGAATTGCGCGCCAGCTGCGCCATGTCGCGGGCCGAAAGGCCCAAAGCCCGCCTCGCCGCGAGGAAGTTGTCGACGACGTAGCCCCCGAAATAGGCGGGGTCGTCTGAATTCACGGTCACGCAGAGCCCGCGGCGCAGGAGCTCGCCCAGGTTGTGGTCCCGCATATCCTTGAAGACCTGGAGCTTGACGTTGGAGAGAGGGCAGACGGTGAGGGGGATCCTTTCCCGGACGAGCCGTTCGAGGAGCGCGGGGTCCTCGGCGCTGCGCACGCCGTGGTCGACGCGGGAGACCTTGAGGAGGTCGAGGGCCTCGCGGACGTACTCGGGGGGGCCCTCCTCGCCGGCGTGGGCGACGGTTTTAAGCCCCTCGGAGCGGGCTTTGGCGAAGACCCGTTCGAATTTCTTCGGGGGATGGCCGGCCTCGGAGGAGTCGAGACCGACCGCTTCGAAAGACTCCCAATAACGGCGGGACCGGCGGAGCGTCTCGAAAGCCTCGTCTTCCTCGAGATGCCTCAAAAAGCAGGGAATGAGCCGGGTGCTGATCAGGAGCTCCCGCTCGGCGCGCTTCATGGCCGCGGCGAGGCCCTCGACGACCGCCTCGACGGGGACGTCGCGGCTCGTATGCGTTTGGGGGTCGAAGAAGATCTCCGCATGGCGCACCCCGTCCGCCTTGGCGCGCCGGAAATAGGCCCAGGCGAGGTCGTGGAAGTCGCGGTCCTCGAGGAGAACCGCCGCGCCCTCGTAGTAGATGTCGAGGAAGGACTGGAGATCCGAGAACTCATAGGCGCGCCGAAGCTCCTCCACGCCGGGGAATCGGAGCTTGACCTTGTTGCGCCGCCCGATCTCAAAGAGGAGCTCCGGCTCGAGCGTGCCCTCGATATGGAGGTGGAGCTCGGCCTTGGGAAGGTCCCGGACGTAGCGTTCGATCGGCATGGCTGATGCGTGAATCCGCAAACCCATATGATATCATAAGCCGATTTTCCCGCCATGAGCCTGCCGCCGGGTCTTGAACGCCTTAACGCCCTGTCCGCGGCCGAAGCCCGAATGGAGTTTCTGCGCTGCTGCGGCTCCTCCCGATGGGCCCGGGCCATGGCGTCCCGACGCCCCTTTGCGGACAAGGAGGGGCTGTTTGGATCCGCGCGCGAGATCGAGCGGGGGCTCTCCCGCGAGGATTGGCTCGAGGCGTTCGCCCATCATCCGCGCATCGGCGACAAGGAGGCCCTGCGGCTTCAGTTCGCCTCCACGCGGGCTTGGGCCTCGGGGGAGCAAGGGGGGGCGGCGCTCGCCTCGGAGGAGACGCTTGAGGAACTGGCCCTGGCCAACCGCGAATACGAGGAGCGCTTCGGCTTCATCTTCATCATCTGCGCGACGGGGAAAAGCGCGGGAGAGATGCTCGCGGCCTTGCGCGCCAGGCTCGCCAACGCTCCCGACGCCGAGCTCGCCGTCGCCGCCGCGGAGCAGTCGAAAATCGCCCGCCTGCGGCTGGAGAAGTTGCTTGGGAATTTCTAGAATGCCGGGAAACGTCAAGCAACGGATGGACACGGAAAGCCACGGAAGGCCATGGCGTCTTTCCCTGGCCTTCCCCGGCTATCCGTTGCCTGCTGTGGCGCCCCAATGAAAAGCCCCATCACGACGCATGTCCTGGACGTCGGCCGCGGACGCCCCGCCGCGGGAGTCCCCGTCAAGCTCGAGCGCGCGCTTCCCGACGGCGGATGGGAGATGCTGGGCCAAGAAAAGACCGATCAGGACGGGCGCGCCGCGCGGCTTTTCCCCGTCGCCGCCTCGCTCCAGAGGGGGACATACCGCATCAGTTTCGACACGGCGGCGTATTGGCGCGCGCTGAATGTCAGCGGATTTTATCCTTCCGTCGCCATCCTTTTCCACGTGGGGTCCGAAAGCGAGCACTACCATGTTCCGCTCCTTTTAAGCCCTTTCGGCTACTCGACATACCGCGGAAGCTGAGGCATGAGCGCGTTCTGGCGCGAAGCGTTCGACCTCGTCTTGCGTTGGACGCACGTGATCGCCGGCATCATGTGGATCGGCCAGACCTATCTTTTCAACTGGATGGAGAAGGCCTTCACGCCGCCCGCCGAGCCCGCCGACCCCAACATCGCAGGCGAGCTCTGGATGGTGCATGGCGGCGGCTTTTATCTCGTCGAGAAGCAGAAATGGCCGGAGATCATGCCGAGGACGCTGTATTGGTTCAAGTGGGAAGCCGCGACGACCTGGATCTCGGGGATGCTCCTGCTCGCCGTTGTCTACTGGATGGGAGCGCCTCTCCTGCCTTACGGTTCGGCCCTCTCGCGTCCGGAAGGCATCGCGATTTCTCTCGGGGTCCTGGTCCTGGGCTGGGTCGGCTACAACGCGATCTGGCGATCGCCGCTGGGCCGCAACGAGCCCTTGGGGCTCGCCGTCTCCTGGACGGCGATCGTGGCGCTTGCCTGGGCCCTCTCGCATGTCTTGAGCGACCGGGCGGCCTATCTTCACATCGGGGCCATGTTCGGGACGATCATGGTGGCCAACGTCTGGATGGTCATTATCCCCAACCAAAAAAAGATCATGGCGATCACGGAGTCGGGCGGGCCGCCGCGGCCGGAACTGTCCGTCCAGGCCAAACGCTGCTCCAAGCACAACACCTTCATGAGCGTCCCGCTCATCTTCATGATGCTCAGCAACCACTTCGGCGACATCACCTTCGGCCGACGCCATGCCTGGCTGATTCTGGGGGGGCTTGTCCTCTTGGGTTGGATCGCCGCGAAGCTCATCCGGGATCACGTTTAGAGAAAGCGGCCGCGGCGACGGCCGCCGCCTTCGCTTCTGTTATAAATTTGTCATAACCGCGCAATTTTGGTTCGCAACTCTGTAATGTAATTCAGACAACGATTCTCTAAAATAGCGTCTCGCGTAGATAAAATATCGAGCACGGAAACGCAAATAATGCTGCGGGGGAATAAATCGGCCCGGGCCTTGGCATGGCTCGCGATGTCGGCCGCTAGGGCCATGGGCGCTTTGGTCCTCGCGGTCCTCCCCGTTTTCGCGCAGGTTCCCCAGACCCTGGCTTTCCAAGGCAAACTCGGCGATCCCAACGGCAACCCCCTCACCGGCGACTACAACTTCACCTTTTCGATCATTCCCTCGACCGGCGGCGCCGCGGTCTACACGGAGACGGACAATAACGTCTCGGTCACCAACGGCATCTACACGGTCTACATCGGGTCCTATGCCCCGGGGGGGATTCCGGCCTCGACCTTCAACGTCCCGGTCGTCCTTCAGGTCTCGGTGGACGGCCAGACGCTGTCGCCCGACGTCCCGATCGCCTCGGTTTCCTCGGCCTTCCACGCGATCTACGCCGACCAACTGCTGTCCCCGATGACGACCGCGACGGGCGGGACGGGACAGGATTGGGGGCCGGGAAACGCCCCCGCGGGCAGCATCCCCTATTTCATCACGAACGGAAGCATGACCCTCCTCGCTCCCAGCCTCAACACTTACGTGTTGACCATGAGCGCCTCCGGCCAGCCCTACTGGGCGGCCCCCGGCGCGGCTTCCGTGGCCTCGGCCACCAATACCTGGACCGCCCAGCAAACCTTCGACAACGCGCTTTACGTTTCGACGTCGCTGGCGCTCTCGGGGCCGCTCTCGGTGGCCAACGGCGTCGGAAGCTACGGCCTCGTTCTCGAGTCAAGCGGCACGGGCTTGGCGCCGTTCTGGGCGTCCATTCCCAGCGCGCTCGCGCTTCTCAACGACACGAATACCTGGACCGCGCCGCAAACCTGGCTTGACTCCGGAACCTATCTCAACGGCCTTCTCGTGCAGAATTCCAGCCTGACCCTGACGGGAGCCAATGGCTATATCACGGCCTCTTCCGCCGTCTATGCCGGCTTTCTCTCCGCGGCCTCGTCTGTCACCGCCTCCGCCTTCTTCGGCGACGGCTCGCATTTGTCGGGAATCAACGCGGGCGTCAATGTCAACAGCACCAACACCTGGACGGCTCAGCAGAATTTTGCGGCGCTGATAGCTGTGAGCTCTGGCATTACTTCAAGTCTAAATGGACCATTGGCACTCGTAGTAAGTGGGTCTAGCATAATTGCTAATGATTTGATGGTTGTGAATGGGAACGGATCGGCGGGTCTTGGAATTGGAATTAATCCACCTTCTTCCCCTCTCGATGTCGAAATACAAAGTATGCCACAGATTAAAATTTTTAATAACGGAGGTAATTCCATCGGGTCTGACATCGAGCTTGATGTTTTAAATGCTAGTACTGGAAATGGTGATTGGGACATTCTCAACGCCGGGAATTTGGAAAACGGAAATTTTGCTATCAGAAGGGGGGGTGGCACCGGAACAGAGTATTTAACAATTACTCCTTCGGGTTTTGTCGGTCTTGGGACGACGGCGCCGAACGCGGAACTGGAGGTCTCAAGCCCCGCCTTGAGCGGCACGACGAATCCGATTCTCATCGTCTCAACGGGCGCTGCCGCTCCCGATCGGCTTTTCATCGTCAACGGCGACGGCGACGTCGGCATCGGGACGGCAAGCCCCGCCTACAACCTCGACGTCTCGAGCTATACTCGCATCAACGGCGCGGTGTTCGTGGGCGCGCAAACGGCGACCTGGCTTGAGACCAACTCCTGCCCGCCCCCCTGCTTCGCCCTCAACAGCACGAATTATGATCTCTACAGCGCCACCGGCCCCGCGCCGGGGCAGTGGATCAATGAAAGGACAAGTCAAGGGCCATAAAAACCGGTGACACCATACATAAAAACCGGTGACACCATACATATTTCCGGGAATTGAAAGGGGGCAATACGTATGGTGTCACCAATTTCCCCCGTTTCGTGTTATACTCTCACCGCCATGTCGTCGCGCCCCGCCGGGCCAACACCCCTCCCGAGGACCCGGAGGGCGCTCGGCCAAAGGCCCGGACCGCGCCCGAGGCTCCCGAAAAAACGCGGCGAAGAACCCTTGTTTTATCAAGACGTTTTCCGGACGCTTAACGAAGGAGCCGTCAAATATTTGGTCGTGGGGGGCGTCGCGCTCGTGCTTCACGGCGCCGTGCGCCTGACCGTCGACTTGGATCTGATGGTGGCCCTGGACGGGAAAAACCTTGGGAAGTTCATAGGCTCCATGACGGCCGGCGGCTACAGGCCCAAGCTCCCCGTTCCGGCTGCGGACTTCGCGAAGAAGGAAAAGCGCGAGCTCTGGATTTCGGAAAAAAACATGAAGGTCTTCTCCTTCTTCCATCCGGACAGGCCCTTCGAGATCGTCGACGTCTTCGTGGACGAGCCGCTGCCTTTCCGAGAGGCCTACTCCCGCAGGGAGGTGGTACGGGCCGGCGCCTTGAACATTCCCGTCGTTTCCAGGAAGGACTTGATCGCGCTCAAAAAAATATCGGGGAGACCCCAGGATTTGGAGGACATCAAGATGCTGGAGGCGCTTTCCCGGAAAGCGCGCGCCGGGGCATGACGAAGTCGCGCCCCGCCGGGCCAACGCCCCTCCCGAGGGCCCGGAGGGCGCTCGGCCAAAGGCCTGGACCGCGCCGCGTCGTGCAGCTTTTCTCCATGGAAAAAATCAGGGAGTTTTCCGCCCTCTCGCCTCGAGCTCGCCTCCAATGGCTGGCTCGGGTCCAGTCGTTGATGCGGAGCCTCCGCCTCCTGGGTTAAAAACCGGTGACACCATACGTATTTCCGGGAATTGAAAGGGGGCAATACGTATGGTGTCACCCGTTTTCCGCCCGTTTTCAGGCGAGTTGACGCGGCGGCAGGGGCGCCGCTTTTTTTTATGGTAAAATAGCCGCTTCCCCGGACACTCCCCGCATGGATTCGGCGACGCGACGCGTTTATTCTGAAAATTTCAAGGAATTGAAGGCCGCCCTCTCGCCCGAGGACGCGGCCGTCGAGGCGAACCGCTGCCTTTGGTGCTACGACGCCCCCTGCGCCAAGGCCTGCCCCACCCACATCGACGTCCCGCGATTTATCAAGCAAATCGCTTCCGGCAACTTGATCGGCTCGGCCAAGACCATCCTCGAGGCCAACGCCCTGGGCCACTCCTGCGCCCGCGCCTGCCCCGTCGAGGTGCTCTGCGAGGGGGCCTGCGTCTATCACGCCTGGCAGGAGCGGCCGATCGAAATCGCCCGGCTCCAGCGCCGCGCGACGGACCATCTCCATCTAAACGGCGCGGACGCGGTTTTCAAGCCCGCGCCCGCCAACGGCCGCAAGGCGGCGGTGATCGGCGCCGGCCCGGCGGGCTTGAGCTGCGCGGCGTATCTGAGGCGGCTGGGCTTCGCCGTCACCCTCTACGACCGCGAGAAGACCCCCGGCGGTCTCAACACCCGCGGGATCGCCGAATATAAAATGACCCAGCGCGTTTCCCTCGACGAGGTCCATCGTCTCCTGGGCCTTGGAATCGAGATCAAGCTCGGCAAGGAGATCGGCGGCGACATTCCGGCCGGGAAGCTCCTGTCGGATTTCGACGCCGTCTTCCTCGGCTGCGGTCTCGGCGCGACCCGCAAGCTCGGCATTCCCGGCGAGGGCCTGCGCGGGGTCTGGGACGCCCTTTCCTTTATACGCTTCGTCAAGGAGCGCAATTTGAAGCCCCTGGGGAAAAGCCGAGTCACGGTCGTCCTGGGCGGCGGCAACACGGCCGTCGACGCCGTCACCCAGTCGAAGCGCATCGGCGCCGAGCGCGTGATGCTGGCCTACCGCCGCGGCCGAGAGGAGATGGGGGCCTACGATTTCGAGGTCGAACTCGCGAAATCGGACGGCGCCGAGTTCCTCTGGAACGCGGCGCCGACGAGGATCCTTGGAAAAACAAAGGTCGAGGGAATCGAGTTTTGCCGCACCCAAGTCCGCCAAGGCCGGGTCGTCAGCGTCCCGGGCTCGAAATTCAAGCTCGCCTGCGACCGGGTCATCAAGGCCGTGGGCCAGGAGAAAGACCGAAGCTTGGCCGAGGCTCTCGGCCTCCAAACCGAGTCCGACGGGCGGATCAAGGCGGACCCGGAGACTCTCGCGACGTCGAACCCCCAGGTCTTCGCGGGGGGAGACGCCGTCAACGGCGGCGCCGAGGTCGTCAACGCCGCCGCCGACGGCAAGCGCGCCGCCTGGGCGATTTGGAGGCGTCTCAACCCCGGACTCCCGCCGCCTCCGGGCAACGATTACTGGGTCTCGACGATCGAGGGGCGCCTTGTTGCGCCGATCCCGGAGCGGGAAACGGGGAACGGCAAAAGGGAAACGGTGACGACGGGTGAATAAGCCCCATAAAAATCTTGATGCCTGGAAAAAGGGCATGGAGCTTGCGCGCCAAATCTACCGATTAACCCGCGCATTCCCGGCGGCCGAGCAATATGGCCTGACGGCTCAAATGCGTCGATGCGCGATCAGCGTTCCTGCCAATATCGCGGAGGGCGCGGCGCGACAGTCCAAGAAGGAATTTGTTCAGTTCCTCTATATTGCGAAGGGATCGTTGAGCGAATTGGATACTTATATCGAGTTGACCCAGCAACTGGAGTATGGCCGCGATCCTGAAGCGCTTTCTGCCATTTCGCAATTGATGGAGGACGAAGACCGCATGCTTTCCGGCTTGGTCCGGCGCAATAAGCGTCGGGACGTTGAAGTTCAGTCCTCAAATCATTCAATGAACCATACGCATGAATAAGCTG
>DAHVWT010000055.1 GCA_027327915.1 Elusimicrobiota bacterium | reverse complement strand
CCGTCGAAATCGTGATGCCGCGCGCCTTCTCCTCCGGCGCCTTGTCAATCTGATCGTACGCCATGAACGCCCCGCCGTACGTCTCGGCCATCACCTTCGTCAGCGCCGCCGTCAGCGTCGTCTTGCCGTGGTCCACGTGCCCGATCGTCCCGATGTTCACGTGCGGCTTCTTCCTCTCGTACTTCTGCTTCGCCATGAAAATCCTCCCCCTCTATCTCTGCGCCGCCATCAAGGCGGCGTTCTTTTCGACGATCACCTTTAAAATGTTGGACGGCACTTCCTCGTAGTGGCTGGGCTCCATGCTGAAGGAGGCCCTGCCCTGCGAGATGGAGCGCACGATCGTCGCGTAGCCGAACATCTCGCCCAGCGGCACGGTCGCCCGCACGAACTTCAGATGGCCGCGGTCGCCCATGTCCTGGACGCGGGCGCGGCGGCTGTTCAAATCTCCGATAATGTCTCCCATGTACTGCTCGGGCGTGATAACCTCGAACTTCATGATGGGCTCGAGGATCGTCGGGTTCGCCTTCTTGCAGCCCGAGCGCAGGGCCATGGCGCCGGCGATCTTGAAGGCCATTTCCGAGGAGTCAACCTCATGGAAGGAGCCGTCGACGAGGGTGACCTTGATGTCGACGATGGGGTATCCGGCCAACGCCCCGCCGTCCAGCGCCTCGCGCACGCCCTTCTCCACCGCCGGGATGAATTCCCGGGGGATGCGCCCCTGCTTGATCTCATTGACGAACTCGTAGCCCTTGCCCGTCTCCATGGGCTCGATGTTGATGACGCAGTGGCCGTATTGGCCGCGGCCACCCGATTGGCGGATGAACTTGCCCTCCTCCGTCACCTTGCGGCGCACGGTTTCGCGGTAGGCGACCTGGGGGTTGCCGACGTTGGCCTGGACGTTGAACTCCCGCTTCATGCGGTCCACGATGATGTCGAGGTGGAGTTCGCCCATGCCCGAGATGATCGTCTGCCCGGTCTCATGATCCACCTTGACGCGGAAGGTCTGATCCTCCTCGGCGAGGCGGCCGAGGGCGACGGACATCTTTTCCTCGTCGGCCTTCGACTTGGGCTCGATCGCGACGGAGATGACGGGCGTCGGGAAAACGATCTGCTCGAGGATGATGGGATTCGTCTCGGCGGACATGGTCGCGCCGACCGCGACGTTCTTCATCGCGACCGTCGCCGCGATGTCGCCCGCGCGCACTTCCTTGATCTCCTCGCGCGTATTGGCGTGCATGCGCAGAAGCCGGCCGACCCGCTCCGCGGCCCTCTTGGCGGGGAAGAAGGCGGTTTCTCCGGCCTTGAAGGTTCCCGAATAGACGCGGAAGAAGGCAAGCTTGCCGACGTAAGGGTCGGTCTGAATCTTGAAGACAAGCGCGGAGAACGGCGCGTCGTCCGCCGCGGGCCGTTCGGCCGGGAGGTCGGTCGCGGGATCCGTCCCCTTGACCGGCAGCAGGTCCTTGGGCGATGGCAGATAGTCGCATACCGCGTCGAGCATCGGCTGGACGCCCTTATTCTTATAGGAAGATCCGCAGAGAACCGGGAAAATTTTCGAGGCCAGGACTCCCTTGCGCAACATCCGGCGGATGTCCTCGGCCTTGAAATCGTGCTGGCCGTCAAGGTAGCGCTCCATCGCCGCGTCGTCGAACTCCACCGCCTTCTCGATCATCTTCTCGCGGTATTCGCGCGCCTTGTCAAGCATGTCGGCGGGAATATCCACCACCTCCCACTTGGCGCCCAGCTCCTCGCCGAGCCAAATCAAGGCCTTCATCTCGATGAGATCGATAAGCCCCTTGAAGCCCGCCTCGGCCCCGATGGGGATCTGGATCGGGCAGGCGTTGGCGCCCAACATCTTGATGATGGACTGGTACGACATGTAGAAATCGGCTCCGATTCGGTCCATCTTGTTGATATAGGCGATGCGCGGGACGTGATACTTGTCCGCCTGGCGCCAGACCGTCTCGGACTGCGGCTCGACCCCCTGGACCCCGTCAAAGACCACGACGGCCCCGTCGAGCACGCGCAGGCTGCGCTCGACCTCCGCCGTGAAGTCCACATGCCCCGGGGTATCGATGATGTTGACCTGGCAGTCGCGCCACTTGCAGTAGGTCGCGGCGGCGGTGATGGTGATGCCGCGCTCGCGCTCCTGGGGCATCCAGTCCGTCGTCGTCGAGCCCTCATGAACCTCGCCGATCTTATGAATGCGGCCGGTGTAGTAGAGGATGCGCTCCGTGGTCGTCGTCTTGCCGGCGTCAATGTGCGCGATGATGCCGATATTGCGCACCTTCTCCAGGGGAAATTCTCGTGGCATAATTAAAGCACGGCCTCCAAAAACTTAAGCACTTCTTGGACGCTGTTTTTTATATATGGCTTCGGTCGGCCCGGAATAACGATCGAATACATATGCCCCCCGACCTTGCCGCCCCGACCCTTTTTAGCGCCATAGGGACCATATACTTTTATAGCGGTTTGCCCCCGGCCCAGCGGCCTTCCCCTTGGCATCAATTTGTCTCCCCCGCGCCACCATAAGCCGTCACTTCCTCCCCGACTCTGCCTTCACCGGTCCCCCTTGGCCTTTCGGGGGCCACGAACGAAATTTGAGGCAAATATTGATCTAGCTCGAAAAACCGGGCTCCAGGCAACCGCTTCAAGGAACTGGAAGCGTTGCTCCAAAAATATATCTCGACCTTCCAGCGCTTCTTAAGGCATCTCTCCAGGGTCGATAAATAGTCCCCATCACCCGCGATAAGGGCGATAATGCCAGGAACGGCGTTATCTTCCATCACATCTCTAATCGCATTGACAACTTCCGCATCAACCCCCTTCTCACGCCCCGTCACGCTGCTCCGGTCAAAAATTTTGGGCTGGATGCCCATGTTCTTAAGCTTGGCCCAGAGAGTGTCGGCCTGGGGCGGACGAGAGCCAACCAGCACAGTCCCCCCGATGTCCCGCCCCTCGCGAACCACTTCCAGCAACTTGCCGAACTCGGTACGCAGCCGGAATATCTGTTCAGCATCGTAGGCATACGCAATCTTCGCGATGCGCTTCATCTCGATAAATAAATTCGAGTTATCGATAAAAGTGTAGACGGAATCAGGTTTGCCGGTCATTTTAAAATCCACCTACCACCGGTAATGGGCGAAGGCCCTGTTGGCCTCGGCCATTTTATGGGTATCCTCGCGCTTCTTGAACGCGGTTCCTTCCTTCTTAAAAGCGGCCAGAAGCTCCTCGGCGAGCCGTTGCGCCATCGGCCGGCCCGACTTCTCCCGGGCGGCGTCGATGAGCCAGCGCATGGCGAGCGTCGTCGACCGATCCGGACGGACCTCCATGGGGACCTGGTAGGTCGCGCCGCCGACTCGACGGGCCTTGACCTCGAGAAGAGGCCGGACATTCTCGATCGCCTGGGTAAAGACGGCGAGCGGCTCCTGTCCGGACTTCTCGCCGACCATGGCCATGGCGTCATAGACCACCCGCTCGGCCGTCGACTTCTTCCCCTGGAAATTGATCTTGTTGATGAAACGCGACACCAGCTGGGACTGGTATTTAAAGTCGGCCGCCGGAAAACCCCGGCGCTCCCTCGGCCTTAATCCCCTGCGCGGCATTATCGCTTTCCTCCGTTGATCCTCGACATCATCACGCCGCCTTCGCGGCCTCCTTGGGCCGCTTGGCCCCGTAGAGAGAGCGCCCCTGCCGCCGGCCCTCCACGCCGGAGGCGTCCAAGACGCCCCGGATCATGTGATAGCGGACGCCGGGAAGGTCTTTGACGCGGCCCCCGCGGATAAGGACGATCGAGTGCTCCTGCAGATTATGCCCCACGCCGGGGATATAGGCCGTGACCTCGGTCCCGGTGGTCAGCTTGACGCGCGCGATCTTGCGCAGGGCCGAATTCGGCTTCTTGGGCGTCGTCGTCGAGACGCGGGTGCACACGCCGCGCCTCTGGGGGCACTCCCTCAAGGCCGGAGCCTTGGTGCGCCCTCGCGAGCGAATGCGCCCGCGGCGAATAAGCTGATTAACGGTCGGCATTTACCACCTCCGCCAAAAGTTGCGCCGCCGAGGGAAGCCCCTCGGCCAGGCCTGCTTGGGCCGCCACGGCCGCGCGCCGGGCCTCAAGCCCGGTGCCGGCCGGGATCATGTGCCCGATGATGACGTTTTCCTTCAAACCCTTGAGATAATCGATCTTGCCGGAGCTCGCGGCGTCGGTCAGCACGCGGGTCGTTTCCTGGAAGCTCGCGGAGGAGATGAAGGAGTTCGAAGCCAGCGCCGCCTTCGTGATGCCGAGGAGGACGGGGTCCGCCTGGGCCTCCTTGCCGCCCTTCGCCTTGACATCGCGGTTAATGCCCGCGAACACGAAGCGGTTGACGATCTCTCCCTTGAGGAAGGGCGTGTCGCCGGAGTTCGAGATGCGCACGTTCTGGAGCATCTGCCTGACGATGCACTCGATATGTCGATCCGAGATGCCCACGCCCTGGAGGCGATAGACTTCTTGGATCGCATTCAGGAGGAACTCCTGGACCTCCTTGATGCCCTTGACTCTCAGGATGTCGTGCGGGTCGACCGCGCCGTCCGTCAGCGCCTCCCCCACGCCGACCTGATCGCCCTCGTAGACGACCAAGTGCTTGCCTTGAGGAATAAGATATTCGCGGACGATGTCGGTTTCCTGGTTGCGCACCGAGACCTGGACGAGGCCCTTGGCCCCGACGCCCAGGGACACGATGCCCTCGATCTCGGAGATGACGGCCGGAGACTTCGGGCGGCGCGCCTCGAAGAGCTCGGAAACCCGCGGGAGGCCTCCCGTGATATCCTTCGACTTCGTGACTTCCTGGGGGATTTTCGCGAGAATGTCGCCAGGCTTGACGTTCTGGCCGTTGTCGACGAACAAAATAGTGTCGGACGGAAGCGGGTACTGGGCGACGACCTTGTCCCCCTCCTCGACGATCACGCGGGGGTTCAAGCGCTTGGCCGAGCCCTTCTCGGCGCGGCGGCTCTCCTGCTCGATGATGCGGCGCTCGATGATGCCCGTGATCTTATTGCGCTCCTCATGGAGCGTCACGCCCTCGCGCACGTCCACGAGCTTGGCGGCTCCCGCGTGCTCGGCGATGATCGGCATGGCGTAAGGATCCCACTCGGCCAGCAGATCCCCGGTGGCCGCCGTGTCGCCGTCGGCGATCTTCATGCGGGAGCCATAAGGCACCTTATCCTCCTCGAAGCCCGCCGGTTCGCGACTCGTCACCTTGAGGGTGGCCGTGCGAGCGACACAGAGGATCTGGCCGTCGCGGTTCTTGACCGTCTTCATGTTATGAAAGGAAACCGTCCCGGCGCGACCGGCGGCGATCTGGGAGCGTTTGGTCACGCGCGCGGCCGTTCCTCCGATGTGGAAGGTCCGCAGGGTCAGCTGCGTTCCCGGCTCGCCGATCGACTGGGCCGCGACGATGCCGACGGCCTCGCCGACCTCCGCCAAACGTCCGGTGGCGTTATTGATGCCGAAGCACTTGGCGCAAACACCCTGGCGCGCCTCGCAGGTCAGCACCGAGCGCACGCGGACCGTCAAGATCCCGGCCTTGCGTATGCGAGCGGCTGCTTCCGCGTTGCCGAGTTCTCCCGCCTTCAAAATCTTCTCCTCATGCTTCTTGTCGGCCCCCGGAGCCTCCACGTCCTCGAGGACCACTCGGCCCAGGACGCGCTCGTCCAAGGGCTCGATGACCTCGTCGCCGGCCACCAAGTCGCCCAAGCGGATGCCGTTGATCGTGCCGCAGTCCTCCTCGGTGACGACGAGATCGTGCGTCGCGTCGACAAGGCGCCGCGTGAGATAGCCAGCGTCCGCGGTCTTAAGCGCCGTGTCGGCCAAACCCTTGCGCCCGCCGTGCGTCGAGATGAAGTATTCCAGGACGCTCAACCCTTCCCGGAAGTTGGAGATAATCGGCTGCTCGATGATTTCGCCCACGGCGCCGGTGAGCTTCTTCTGGGGGCGGGCCATGAGGCCGCGCATTCCCGCCAGCTGGCGCACCTGCTGGCGGCTTCCGCGCGCCCCGGACTCCGCCATGAGATAGATGGAGTTGAAGCGCGCGCGCGACTCGCTGTAGGTCTCCTTCTCCTCTTTCTTCATGTCGTCGAACATGACGTCGGCGATCCGGTCCGTCACATGGGTCCAGAGGTCGATGATCTTGTTGTAGCGCTCCGACTCGGTGATGACGCCGTTCTTCCACTGCCCCTCGACTTCCTTGACTTTCTTTCGCGCCTGCGCGACGAGGTCCTTCTTGATCTGGGGGATGTGCATGTCCGACACCGAGATCGAAAGACCCGAGCGCGCCGCGAAACGGAAGCCCATCGCCTTGACGGCGTCCAAGAACTTCACCGTCTTGTAGTGGCCCAGCGTCCGGTAGCATCGCTCCACGAGCTGGGAAAGGTCCTTCTTGCCCAGCGCGGCGTTCACAAAGCGGAATTCCTCGGGCAGGATGTCGTTAAAGAGGACGCGCCCCGGCGTCGTGCAGTCCTTCCACTGGGCGGGAGGCATCGGCCCCTTTTCTTTCCAGGAAGGCTCCCGCAGATCGTTGATCCCCCGGACCTTGATGCGGGCGTGCAGCCCCACGCGGCCCGCGTGATACGCCGCCGTCGCGTCGGCGGCGTCGGCGAAGATCATCCCCTCGCCCATCTCGCCGCGCTTTTCGCGAGTGAGATAGTTGATGCCCACGACCATGTCATGCGACGGCACGGCGATCGGACGCCCCGATGCCGGAGAAAGGATGTTGTTGGACGCCATCATGAACATCCTCGCCTCGAGTTGAGCCTCCTGGGAGAGCGGCACGTGAACCGCCATCTGGTCGCCGTCGAAGTCGGCGTTGAACGCCGCGCAGGTGAGCGGATGGAGCTGAATCGCCTTGCCCTCGATGAGGACGGGCTCGAAGGCCTGGATGCCGAGCCGGTGCAGGGTCGGCGCGCGGTTAAGAAGGACGACATGGTCCTTGGTGACGTACTCGAGAATGTCCCAAATCTCCGGCCGGGTCTTCTCGAGCATGCGCTTGGCGGCCTTGAGCGTCAACCCGTCCATCTTCATGAGCTCGCGCAGGATGAAGGGCTTGAAGAGCTCAAGCGCCATTTCCTTGGGAAGACCGCACTGATGAAGCTTCAGATTGGGGCCGACGACGATCACGGAGCGGCCGGAATAGTCGACGCGCTTGCCGAGCAGGTTCTGGCGGAAGCGGCCCTGTTTTCCCTTGAGGATGTCGGAGAGGGACTTGAGCGGGCGGTTCCCGGCGCCGACGACGACCCGGCCCCTGGCCCCGTTCTCAAAGAGGGAATCCACGGCCTCCTGCAGCAACCGCTTCTCGTTAAAGATCATGACGTCCGGCGCCCGCAGGGCCTCGATATGCTTCAAGCGGTTGTTCCGGTTGATGATGCGCCGATAAAGATCGTTAAGGTCCGACGTGGCGAAGCGCCCCCCCTCGAGCGGAACGAGGGGCCGCAGCTCGGGCGGAAGCACCGGCAGCGCGGTCATGATCATCCACTCCGGCCTCTGGCCCATCTCCGCGAAGCCCTGCAGGATGCGAAGACGGCGCACCAGCGACGCCCTCTCCGTCTCCGAGACGACCTGGGGAAGCTTTTCCAAAATAGCGGCGGCCTCGGTCTTGGGGTCGATGGCGGCCAGGAGCGCGCGGATGGCGCCCGCGCCGATATCCACCTTAAGCCTCGATCGATACTCCGCCCGGGCCTTGCGGACCTCTTCCTCGCTCAGCAGGTCCTTGGCCTTGAAAACAAGGCGCTTGGAGGCGTCATAGACGTCCTCGAGCACGATATACATCGAATAATAGACAACCCGCTCGACGTCGATCGTCTTCATGTCGAGAATGACGCCGATGCGCGAGGGGGTCTTCTTAAGGAACCAGATGTGCGCGACGGGGACGGCGAGCTCGATATGGCCCATGCGCTCGCGGCGAACCTTGGCCTCCGTCACCTCGACGCCGCAGCGGTCGCAGACAATGCCGCGGAACTTGATCCACCGGTATTTGCCGCAGGCGCACTCGTAATCACGCACTGGCCCGAAGATGCGCTCGCAGAAAAGGCCGTCCCGCTCGGGCTTGAGGGTTCTATAGTTGATGGTCTCCGGCTTCTTGACTTCGCCGTGGGACCAGGACATGATCTGTTCGGGGCTCGCGATCGAGAGACGGATCGCGTCAAAGTCGAGGAAGTTGAGCTGCTCCTGCTTCTTCTTTTTCTTGCCGCCCAGCAACAAGCGATGATCGGGAGTCAGAACGAAGCTCATGGTTATTCCTTGCCCGCCTTGGCGGCCGCCCGCTTCTTCGGGGCCGCGTGCATCCCGTTGGCGGCGGCGCCTTCCGATCCATTTTCATGGCCCAGCTTCAAAAGGTCGACGTTGAGGCCCAGGGCCTGGAGCTCCTTGACGAGAACCTTGAAAGATTCCGGAACTCCCGGCTCGGCCGGCAGGTCGCTCTTGATGATGGCCTCGTACATCTTGGTGCGCCCCGTCACGTCATCGGATTTCACGGTCAGGAATTCCTGAAGCGCCGCGGCGGCGCCGTAGCCCTCGATGGCCCAGACTTCCATCTCTCCAAAACGCTGGCCTCCGAACTGAGCCTTGCCGCCCAGGGGCTGGCGCGTGATGAGGGCGTAAGGACCCGTGGAACGGGCGTGGATCTTGTCCTCGACCAGGTGATTGAGCTTCATGACGTACATGTATCCGAAGGACACTTTTTCCTGGAAAGGCTCTCCCGTGCGCCCGTCGAAAAGCGAGATGCGACAGTCGTCCGTCGGAAGGTATTTCTCCGGAACTCCCCGCTTGCGCATGACCTCCTTGGCCTTTCGGACGTGCTCATGAATCTCCGTCTCGGTGGCCCCGTCGAAGACGGGATTGACCATCTGCACGCCCAGGGTGTGAGCGGCCCAGCCCAGCATCGTCTCCAGAAGCTGCCCGACGTTCATGCGCGAGGGAACGCCCAGGGGGGACAAGACGACATCCACGGGCGTGCCGTCCGGCATGCACGGCATGTCCTCGACCGGCAGAATCTTCGAGACGACGCCCTTGTTGCCGTGGCGGCCGGCGAGCTTGTCGCCGACCTGCAGCTTGCGGCGCGAGGCGACATAAACCTTCACGACCTTATTGACGGTGATCGCGAGTTCGTCGCCGCGCTTCAAATTCTCCTTGGCCTTCGCGGCCTCGTCCTTGAGACGCTTCTCGAGAACCTTGGCGAGAGCGGCGACACGCTCCTCATCCTTGGCCTTGGATCCGCCGTCGCGCGGCGCGGCCTTCGCTTCCTGGACAAAGCGGCGCACCGCCTCCAAATCCTCCTCGAGCTTGCGGGCGATCTCATCGAGACGCCGCTTCTCCTCGGTCTTCTCGACCTTCTCGCGGCGCACGAAAACCCGGCGGCCGATGACCTTTCCAGAGACGCCCGGAGGCACGCGCAGCGACGAGTCCTGGACGTCCTCCGCCTTCTTGCCGAAGATGACCTTCAAAAGCCTTTCCTCGGGACTCAGCTGCTGCTCTCCCTTGGGCGCCACCTTGCCGACAAGGACGTCTCCCTGCCGCACCGTCGTCGAGGGAACGACGATCCCCCACTCATCGAGGGACTCCAGGGCCTCCGTGCCGACGTTGGGGATATCGCGGGTGATTTCCTCGGGGCCGAGCTTCGTCTCCCGGGCCTCGCACTCAAACTCGGAAATATGGATCGACGTGAAGACGTCGTCCTGGACGAGCCTTTCGGAGACCAGGATCGCGTCCTCGAAGTTATAGCCTTCCCACGGCATGAAGGCCACGAGGAGGTTGTAGCCGAGAGCCAACTCCCCCCCGGAGGCCGCCGGGCCGTCGGCAAGGACATCGCCCGCGCGCACGATATCGCCGGCGCGCACCAGCGGCGTCTGATTGACGCAGGTGTCTTGGTTGGAACGCTCGTATTTGCGCAGGAAGTAAAGATCGGTGGGATCCGCTCCGGAACGGTCGTCCGCGTAAACGGCGATCATCTCGCCCGAGGCGTAGAGAACCCGGCCGGGGCGGCGGGCGCGAATGCAGGCGCCGGAATCCTTGGCGACGGCCCCCTCGATGCCGGTCCCGACGAGAGGAGGCTGGGCCAGGAGGAGAGGCACCGCCTGACGCTGCATGTTCGATCCCATGAGGGCGCGGTTGGCGTCATCGTGCTCGAGAAACGGGATGAGCCCCGCGGACACGGAGATGACCTGCATGGGAGAGATGTCCATGTAGTCGACCCGCGTGGGATCGACGGTCGGGAAGTCGCCGCGGGAACGACAGGCGACGAAATCGGAGGAGATCCGGCCTTTCTCGACCGGGGTGTTGGCCTGCGCCACGATCCTCTCGCTCTCCGCGTCGGCGACCAGGTACTCCACCTCTCCCGTGAGCCGGCCGTCCTTGACCTTGCGGTAGGGGGACTCGATGAGGCCGAATTCATTGATGCGCGCATAGCTTGCCAGCGAGGTGATAAGTCCGATGTTCGGGCCCTCCGGCGTCTCGATGGGGCAGATGCGGCCGTAGTGCGTGTAATGCACGTCGCGGACCTCGAAGCCCGCGTGCTTGCGGTGCAGGCCTCCGGGCCCCAGAGCGGAGAGGCGGCGCTTGTGCGTAACCTCGGCCAGGGGGTTGATCTGGTCCATGAACTGGGAAAGCTGGGAAGTGCCGAAGAACTTCCGAACGATCGCCACGAGAGGAGCCGCGTTGATAAGAGAACGCGGCGTCAGCATCGATCGGTCCTGCAGGCTCATCCGGTCCCTGATGACGCGGGACATCTGGGCGAGGGCGGCACGGATCTGATTTTCAAGGAGCTCCCCGACGCCGCGCACGCGACGGTTGCCCAGGTGATCGATGTCGTCGAGCGTCACCGGGAAATGCTTGTCGAAGAGCCGCGGCACGGCCGCCTGCCAGTCGCGCAGGGCGTCGGCCCACTTGACCACGGAGAAGCGGTCCCGCCGCAGGTCATCCTTGGCCGTCCGCCCCTCATCGTCACCGCCGGCCTCATAGAGGTCGAGCAGGGCCAGCTCCGAGGCGGACTCCGCCTCCACGCGGGCCGTCCCCGGCTCGAAGCTCTTGCGGTATTCGGCCAGCCCCTCGTAGGCGCCGTCGACGCGCATCACGGGAGCGCCGAACGTCTTCGCCTCGCCCTCGACGAGATGAGTCGCGCCGCGGTTCAAGGCGACGAGATGCTGGATCGTCGCGACGACGTCCTCGAGGCAGAGCGTCCTGCGGGAAAACGCCGGCAACGCGAAATACTTGTGCCGCCGTCCCTCCGGCCTCGGCGCGACATCGCGCCGCGCGGCGAGGGCCCAAAGGAAGCGGTGGAGCTTGACGGCGATCTTGTGGCGGCCCACGCGGCTCAAATCATAGCGGTGCGGGTTGCGGAAGAAAAGATAGTCGAGATAGGCCTCGGCCTGCCCGGGGACCACGAACTCCTGTCCCCGCAGCTTCTTGTAGATGTCCTGCTGGGCCTCCTTGACGGTCTTGATCTTGTCCTTGCGAAGCGTCTCGATGATCGCCGGATCGTCCTTCTCGGGGTCGCCGCGCAGGAGCTTGATGGAGGAAATCTTGCGCTCAAGGAGCTTCTTGACCGCCTCGTGGGCGACCTTTTTGCCGGCCTCGAGCAAGATCTCTCCCGTCGCCTTGTCCACGACGTCCTCGGCCGCGATGCGATGGTGCATCGCGAGCACGGACTGCTCGGTGACGGAAACCTCCTCGTAGGGGTAGAAAATCTTCAGAATGTCCGCGTCGGACTCGATGCCGCACGCGCGCAGGAGCGTCGTGACCTCCACCTTCTTCTTGCGGTCGATCTTGGCGTAAAGGATGTTGTTGAGGTCGAACTCGAACTCGAGCCAGGCCCCCCGGTAGGGGATGACGCGCGCGAAAAAAAGCTTCTTGCCGAGCGCGGAGATCTTCTTCTCGTCGTCCTACTCGCAGATGATGCCGGGGGAACGATGAAGCTGGCTGACGATCACGCGCTCCGCCCCGTTGATGATAAAGGAGGCATTCTCCGTCATGATCGGCAACTCGCAGAGCACGACCTCCTGCTCCAGGATCTCCTTGAGCTTCCCCGAGGGCTGGCGCGAGGAAAGCCGGAAAATGCCCTTCAGCGAGCGCGCGTAGGTGGCGTCGTGAAAGCGGGCCTCCTCGGGGCCGCTGTAGCGCGGCTCCGCGAGTTCATAGCGCACGAATTCCAGCACAAGACTTCCGTCCGCGGACTCGATAGGGAAAATATCTTCAAAGGCCGCCTGCAGGCCCACGGCTTCTCTTTCCTCGACCGATCGGCCCTCCTGAAG
>DAHVWT010000054.1 GCA_027327915.1 Elusimicrobiota bacterium | reverse complement strand
TCTTTTGCGCTACAATGAATTCATGACGCGCGCCAAAAAATTTGGGGCGGCGCTTTCCGCCGGCGCGGATTGGCGCGAGGCCGTCCAAGAAGCCGTCTTCCAGGCCGCGCGCGGCCTGGAAGGCGCTTCCTGCGACCTCCTCATCCTCTTCGTCGCGGACCTTTTTACCGGCCTCAATCCGGCCGAGCTCGCCGCCGCCGCGCAGAAGGTCCTCCCCTCCCGCGAAATCATAGCGGTCAACGCGAGCGGCGTCCTCGGCGGGTCGCGGGAGATCGAGTTCGCGCCCGCGGTCTCGGCATTCGCCCTCTCCGCTCCGGACGCAAAAATCAAAACCTTTCATTTTTCCCCCCGCGAATTGGCCTCCCTTGAAAGCCCCGCGGCGCTCATCGAAGCCCTTGACGTCTACCCGACCGAGAAGCCCCGTTTTCTCCTCTTCGCCGATCCGGCGAGCTTCGATGTCGAAACCTCCCTGGGTCTTTTCAATGCCGCCTATCCGGGCGCTCCCGCCGTCGGCGGTTTGGCCTCCGGCTATGCGATCGGCAAGCCCAGCTGGCTTCTTCTAGGCTCCGACGTCTTGACCGAGGGCCTCGTCGGCTGCGTTCTGACGGGCGCTATCGATTTTAATATCGCCGTCGCCCAGGGTTGCCGGCCCATCGGCAAGCCCTGGCTCGTGACCAAGGCCTCGGAGAACTTGGTCTACCAACTCGGCGGCCGTCCCGCTCTCGAGACTCTCAAGGAAACCTTGGAGGAGATCTCGCCCCGGGAGCAAGCCCTCGCCCGTCGCGCGCTCTTCGCCGGCATCCTCATGGACGAGAAGCGCCGCGATTTCAAAGCGGGCGACTTCCTCGTGCGCCATATCTTGGGCTTCGACCCGCCCAACGGCGCCATGGCCCTGGGAGCGGAGCCTCGACCGGGCCAAACAATCCAATTCCTGGTTCGAGACGCCAAGACCTCGGCGGATGATTTGAGGGAATGGCTTGACGGCCTCGCTCTCAAGCCCGGGGTCCGTTATGGCGCCCTTCTCTCAAGCTGCTGCGGTCGGGGACGCGGTCTTTACGGCAAGCCCGACCACGACAGCGCCCTCATTCAAAAGACCCTGGGCCCCATCCCCTTGGCGGGATTCTTCGCCAACGGCGAGATCGGCCCGGTGCTGGGCCGCAATTACGTCCACGGCTACACATCGAGCCTCGTCGTGATCAGCTGAGCATGAGGCCTCGCTGGACGGCGGCGCTTCTCGCGGCGATCGCCGTTGCGGTTGCGGCCGGGCTTGGCCGGAGGGCCGCCCACAGCCGCGGCGTCATGCCGGATATCCGGCTTGCGGCCCTCGGGACGGGCGCGACGGTCGCCTTGAATTCCTGCCCCACGCCGACCTGCCTGACGGTCTATGTCTCCCCCTGGTGCCCGCATTGCCGGCGCTCGGGGCCGGTCATCAAGGCGGTCGCGCAAGACGCGCGCCGCCGCGGCATCACGGCCCGCGTCATCGTGGGAAACGACTCCGAAAAGGCGGTCCGGGCCTACGCGGCCCATTTCGGCGCCGGGACCCTGCTCGATCCCGGCGCGCTGTTTAGCCAAGACGGCGTTCCGACGGCTTACGTCTCGGACGCGCAAGGGCGCATCCAGAGCAAGATATTCGGGCTGCCGGAGAGCGCTCCTCCCGACGACCTCGCCAAGCTGCGAGAGATCGAGCGCCGAGACTTCGGCCTGCCCTGAACCGGCGGCGCCGCTTAACCGAGGCCGCCGGTCCCTTGACAGGCCCGCAGCCAGGGACTATATATCCATCGTGAATTTAAGATTTGGCGCCGTTTTCTCCCTGGTCTTTGCCTTCGCGCCGCCCGCCCGCTCGGCGCCGCCTCTCCAAGGTCCCGAGGCTTACGCCACCTACGCGGCGCTCTTTTCCAGGCTGATGCAAGGGCAGACGGCCGCTCAGCTGCAGGACGTCCTGCCGGGGTTGTCGCAACGCCTGCGCATCGCGGCCGAGGTTTCCCGCAAGCATTGGACGGACTCGAATCTCCTGGATGCGAATACGAAATCCGCCATCCTGCCGCCCAAGGCCATGCAGGGACTCGACATCCCGCTCCGGGTGACGGCGGGAATTCCCCACGCTCCCGCGGGGATGATGCACACTTACGGCTATCTTTTTTCCCAGCTCCAAACCCCCTACGGGCTCAAGGGCCGTCGCTGGATCGAGGCGCGAATCGACGAGCGCCTCGGGCTCCCCGCGGGGACTTTCAGCCCCGAGCCCCCGGCGGGCGAGTTCACTTCCAACCTGACCGCGGTCTTATATCGGCTGATCGGCGTCGCGGGAGCTCCCTCCACCGCCGCCGCTCTCGAACCCGCGGCGACGCCCCTAGGCCGCCTTGAGGAAGATGTGACGTGGGAAACGCCGGAGGGCCGGAGGGTTTCGGCGTCCGTGAGGACCCATCTTTTCGATATGCCCTCCGTCCCGGGCGCCGCGGAGGATGGCGAGCCGCTTTTGATCTACGAGGTTGTCCGAGGGGGACGCCATCTCATCGTCACGGCTTTCACCGCCGGCGGCGGAACCGCTGGTTTCATCCGTTCCGCCAAGCCCGCGGACGACAGCGCCTTCAGACCCCTCTACAACCTCTACGTCGATCCGCGCTGGCGCGTCGTTGCGAGGCATTCGTCGGGGTTTCTGCCAGGGCAGCCATGATCCCGCTTCCGGGGGAGTCTGATCCAATCATTGGGTCCAATGGCCCACGACCCCCCGGGACCCTCGGCCCTTGGAGACGGTCGCGATAGAAGTTATCTGATACGGCGTATGAGCCCAAGAAAAGCCGCCTCCGCAGCCATGATCGCCGCGGCTCTCGCGTTTTCATTCGCGACAGCCCGCGCGGGGGACGAAGAAACCGCCTCCGTCGTCGCGGCCTCGTCCCTGAGCCGAATCGATTCCTCTCGACTGCGCCTCTCCAACGCCGCGTTCGCGGGGCAGGACAACTCAGGAAACGACTCCGTCGCCGGCCACTTCGACTATTACGTTTTGGCTCTGACGTGGTTGCCCGCCTTCTGCGAACAACATCCCGACCTCGCGGAATGCAGCTTCGCCACCCACTCCTCGGACGCCTTCGCCGCGCGGCATCTCATCCTCCACGGGCTCTGGCCCAACCAGAGCAACGACTCCCAGCATGGCTATGGCTTCTGCGGCGTCTCTCCCGACATCAAATCCCTCGACCAGTCCCATCAATGGTGCCAGATGCCCAATCCCGGACTTTCGCAGGCGGCGCTTTCGGGACTCACCGCCGTCATGCCCGGGGCGAATCCCCAGTCCTGCCTGGAATGGCATGAGTGGTACCGCCATGGGAGTTGCTCGGGCTACCCTCCCGACGAATTCTTCGGCCGGGCCGGAGCCCTCGTCAAAGCCGTCGCGCAATCGAGCTTCGGGAACTTCCTGGCCGAGCACACCGGCCAGACCGTCGCGCTTGCCGACCTGGCCAAGGCCTTCGAGGCCGACTATGGTCCTGGAAGCGCCGACGACGTCGGTTTCCAATGTTCCCGCCAAGGCGACGGCAAGGACATTTTAACCGAGGTCAATATCGGGCTTGCCAGGCAGCTCCTCGATTCCGAGCAATTGGGAAAGATGCTTACGCCTCAGCCTCACGGCAACTGCCCCGCCGACGTCCTTCTCGTCCCCGCCCCATCTCGTTAGCGCGAGCGACGGAGCCAGCCGATCCGCTCTTGTCCGTTTCGGACGGCTTTGCCTGGGGCTTTTCGGGGGATTCCGACTTGGAAGAAGCCTTGGGCTCGGGGCCGAAAGAATTAGTATCGTGTCCCCCTATTGCCCATGCCAGACCATCGGGAATTCCGATCCGCGCTGAACCGGGCCCTCGACGGGGCCGGTCGCATCCTCTTACGCCATTTCGGCCGTATCTCCATCCGCTACAAGGGCCGCGCCGATCTCCTGACTCAGGCGGATCTTCAAAGCCAGTCTTTCATCGTGGGATTCCTTGAGAAGCGCTTCCCCTCCCACGGGATCGTGGCGGAAGAAAAGCATCGGCGACGGGAGGATGCGGAATTCCTCTGGGTCATCGACCCGCTGGACGGGACGACCAACTACGCGCACGGCTATCCCGCGGCCTGCGTCTCGATCGCGCTCCTGCGGCGAGGAAGTCCCGTCCTGGCGGGAATTTATGATCCATTCCGGGACGAGCGCTTCACGGCCGAGCGCGGTCGGGGCTGCCGGCTCAACGGCCGCGCGACGCGCGTGAGCCGGCCCCGCGAACTCTCGGAATCGCTGCTGTTGACGGGCTTCGCCTACGACAGGGCGGAACGCTCCCGTTTCTACATCGAGTTTTACAGGCGCTTCATGGTGCGCTCCCACGACGTCCGGCGCAGCGGCTCCGCCGCGCTCGACATGGCCTGGATCGCCTCCGGGCGCGCCGACGGCTATTGGGAATTCAGCCTCAACCCTTGGGACGTCGCGGCGGGCCTTCTCCTTGTCGAGGAGGCCGGAGGCCGCGTCAGCGATTTTTCCGGAAAATCCTGGGGAAGCGACTGGCGGCGCTTCGGCCGCGAAACCCTGGCGACAAACGGCCTCCTGCATGCCTCCATGCTCAGAATCCTTCGCTCGGGAGCCGGCAAATAGCGTATAATGGACTATGTCCAGTCAATTGATCGATCAAGCCTCTCCCGCACTCGCGACAAAACGCCCGATCGACCTCGGCAACGTCCTTTTCCTTACCGTCACCCCGATCGTCGCCCTCGTCGGAACGGCGCTGTACGTCCATTATAACGGCATTCGCGCCGTGGACCTCGCCATCTTCGCCGTCATGTACCTGCTCTCGGGGCTTTCGATCACCGCGGGATACCACCGCTATTTCTCCCACAAGACCTACGAATGCTCGAGGCCCCTGCAGCTTTTCTACCTGATCTTCGGCGCCGCCGCCTTCGAGAACACGGTTCTCCACTGGTCCTCGGATCACCGCTATCACCACCAGTTCGTGGATCAGGAGGAGGACCCCTACAACATCCTCAAAGGCGGCTTCTACGCCCATATGGGATGGATCCTCTTGAAGAACCCGCGGCCGCGCAGCGTGCGCTTTCAAAACATCCCCGACCTGCTCAAAAACCCGCTCGCCGTCTGGCAGGACAAGTATTACCTGCCGATCGCCATCACGGCGGGCTTTATCCTTCCCATGCTCGTCGGCCTGGCCTTTGGCCGCCCCCTGGCGGGGCTTCTCTGGGGCGGCTTTCTGCGCGTCGTCCTCGTCCAGCATATGACCTTCCTCATCAATTCGGCGGCGCACCTTTACGGTTCAAGGCCCTATTCCCTCGACAACACCGCCCGCGACAACGCCTGGCTGGGAGTCGTCACCTTTGGGGAAGGCTATCACAACTTCCATCATCGGTTTCCGGCCGACTATCGCAACGGCCTTAGGGCCCATCAATTCGACGCGACGAAGTGGTGGCTTCTGGCCATGCGCCCCCTGGGCCTGGTCTCCAACTTGAAGCGCACCCCGGAATCCCTCATCGTGAAGGCGCGGCTTGATGTGGAGCTGCGGACCCTCTCCGAGAAATTCGCGCCCCGCGAGGCGGCGGCGCCCCACGCCGGCGCCTGGACCGCGATGCGGGAGCGTCTCGAGACGCTCAAGAGCTCCATCGAGTTTTCGTTCGCCCGGTATCACCAGGCCCGCCGCGACTACAAGGCCTCCCGCCGAGAGGCTTCCGCGGCCTCGCGCCGCAAACTCCTCGCCGCCCTCGAAACCAACAGGCAGGAATTCCGGGAAAGCCTGAGGAAGTGGAGCGGGGCCATGAGCGTCCTCAACCGCCTTCCTCAGCCGAGCGCCCAACTCGTCACCCTGACCGCGTTCGTCGACCTCCTCAAGCAGTCGGGCTTGTAAAAACAAAGGCAGAGCCTTAAGTCCCTGGCTCGCGGGGGCCAAACGTTCTCCGCCCGAATGCCCTGAAAGGCCCATCCGCCCCGCGGCGCTCGGGCGGATAATGCGGCTCAAGGAGCCGCAAAGCGCATGGAAACGCCGAATCCTACGGAAGGATTACAAGCCGAGGAAGGCGAGCACGGCATTGAGGCGTCGGGAGAGGGAAAGCAGGAGCCCGTGGTATTCAATGGGCTCCGAATAAATCGGGCGGACCTCCCTCCCCGCCGCCGCCGCGAAGGGAACGGTGAAGTAAAATTCGCAGCCGCATCCGGGCCAGCTTTCGGCCCATATCCGGCCGCCGTGAAGCTCCACCAGGAGCCTCGAAAGCGCCAGCCCAAGGCCCGTCCCCTTCATCCCGACCGACTCCGCCCCGGCCCTCGTTTGGACGAAAGGCTTGAAGATTTTCTCCAGCTCCGCGGCGGACATGCCGGGGCCCGAGTCCTTGACGCGAAAGACGGCGGCGCCTTCGTGCTCGCCGCGCCCCGGCTTGATCGAGACGACGACCCGCCCGCGCGGCGGCGTGAACTTAATGGCGTTCGTGATGAGATTGACGAGGACTTGCTGGAGGCGCTTGGGCTCCGCCAGGATCGGCCCCAGCGCCTCCGGCTCCTCGCGGGTCAGCCGAATCCCCTTCGCGATCGCCAGGGCTTGAAGCCCCTCGACAGCCTCCCGCGCGATGTCGCCTGCGGCGGCGGGCGCCAACCGCACATCCATCTTGCCCGCCGACATCTTGGCCCAGTCGAGGATGTCGTCGATGAGCCCCTCCATCCGGGAGCTGTTCTTGATCGCGATGGCGAGGAGTCCGTCCTCCTGATGGGAAAGGCGCGTGCCCAGGCTGTCGCGGAGCATCTCGAGGCCGAGGCGTACGGCGGTGATCGGAGCGCGCAGCTCGTGGGTCAGATAGGAAGGAGGGAGATCGTGGAAGCTCTGGGAACCATCGGACGCCGCCCGACCGGGCGCCTCCGCGGCGGATTTCATGCTCTGGCTCATAACGATGACATTATGGACGTGGGGCTGTTACGGGGCGATTTCGAGGGCGTTGCGGTTTTGTTACGGAAAAAGTCGGGAACAAAATGGCGGGCATAACCGTTAATAACGGTAGAGGGCCGTGGACCAAGACCATGGTGGAACGCTTCATTCAAGACTACGCCGACCGGGCCTATTCCGTCGCCCTCAAGCTTTGCGGAGACGCGGACGATGCCAGGGAGATCGTGCAAGAGGCGTTTTTAAAGCTTCTGAAAGGCTGGGAAAGCGCTCCCCCGGACCGGCCGATCGAGGCCTGGTTCATCACCGTGCTGAGAAACGTCTACATGGACAGCTTGCGTCGATGGGAGAGGCGGCACTTCGTTCCGCTGCATGGCGAGGCCGTGGCGGAGGGAGAGGACGCCGCGCCCCGCGATTACCTCGAAGTGACGCCGGACGGTTCGGAGGACATGCTCGCGGCCCTGGAGCGGCGCGAGGACGAGGACCGGCTGCGACGGGCCCTCGATTGCCTGGCTCCGGCGGAGAAGGCTATACTCGTTTTGTGCGATGCGGAGGGATTGAAATACCGTCAAATCTCCGAGGTCCTCGGCTGCCCTCTAGGCACGGTGCGCTCCCGGATTTACAGGGCCAGGAACTCGCTTCGAAAGGCGCTGCTTGAAAAAAAACGCCATCTCCGGGTGTGATCCGGAACGCCTATCGGCCTACGCCGACGGGGAGCTTTCGCGCGCGGAACGCCGCGCGCAGGAGCTGCATTTGGACGCCTGCGCCAAGTGCCGGGCTCTCCTTTCCGATTTCAAGGCCTTGGGGGCGGGGGTCAAACGGATAACCGCCGCCAAGGCCCCGCGGGACCTCAAGGAAACGCTGCTTCTTCTCGCCAGGCAGAGAGAGCGCCGTCCGGGACGGAGGCGCCGGCCCGCATGAACCCAAGGGAAGCGCCGATTCTCTCCAGCCCCTCGGGCGTCGTGGCGCGGGTCCCGGCGTCCTTGCGCCGGGCGCGCAAGGAGCATTTCCTCGCCTTCTATCTCAACGCCCGGGGCGGCCTCCTGTACCAGGAAACGGTCTCGATCGGGACTCTCACGCAAAGCCTGGTCCACCCGCGGGAGGTGTTCTACCCCGCGATCGTCCACGGCGCCTGCTCCGTGATCGTGCTCCACAACCATCCGTCGGGAGACTCGACTCCCTCCCAGGAGGACGTCCGCACGACCGAGCGTTTGAAGGAGGCCGGACGGCTCCTGGGCATCCCCCTCGAGGACCATCTGATCGTCTCCGACTCCAGCTTCTTTAGCTTTCGAGAGAAAGGGCTGCTCCCGTGAGCCTGCGGGGAGGGTTCGCGTGGGAGGCGCTCGTCATGGCCGCCATGATTTCAAGCTGCTCCTCCCCCTCCTATTCCTACAAGAAGGCTCTTCGCTTCGAGGAACACGGCGAATGGCTCAAGGCCCTGAGGGCCTACCGAGGCGTCATTGAGGATATCCCCCGCGGCCCCCTCGCCTGCCAGGCTCGCGTGCGCGCCGGGCGGATCGAGGCCCGGCGCCTCAAGGACTGCGCGGCCGCCCTCGCGGACTTCGCCGCGGCCGCCCGGGATTTTCCAACGCTTGAGCCCTGCGTGAGGGACGCCCGCGCCGGACTCATGAGCTGTCCCGATTTCTTCCCCCTTGAAAAGGGGCTCGCCTGGACCTACGGGGACAGCCAGAGCCGGGGACGGAACATGCGCCTCATCGTCTCGGTTCAAAAGGCCTCCGGAGGAAGCGCCGCCCTCATGCAAAGCCGGCTCTACGCCGGGCGAAGGCTCGTCCGGGACGAGGAGATCCGCTACGAAAAGTCGGACTGGCGCCTCATTGAAAGCCGCGGCGACCGGCATGGGACCATTCTGCGCTACCCTTTCGCGGCGGGAATGTCTTGGGAGAACGCCGAAGCCGGGCACCGCTTGCGCTACCTCATCGTCTCCACGGCCGCCGCCGTTTCCACGCACGCCGGCCGATTCTCCGGCTGCCTTAAGGTCCGCGCGGCGGACTCGCGCTTCCCCGGCTCCTGGGAGTTCCGCTACTACGCGCCCTTCACGGGGCTCGTCAAGACGACGATCGGCGGCAGGAAGTTCGAGACGCCGCACACGGAACTCCTGGGCCTCGTCGGGAAATAGCTACAATAACACGATGCTCGGGGGTTTGCCGAGGCCGCTGTCCTACTCCTCCTTCACGCTTTACGAGGAGTGCCCGCAGAAATACAAGTTCCGCTATATCGACCGCATCCCCGAGAAGCCCAAGCATTACTTCTCCTTCGGCCAGAGCGTCCACACGGCGCTCGAGTTCTTCTACGGGGTAAAGGCGCCGCCGGCCCCGACCCTGGATGCCGTGCTCGCCCATTACAAGGAGCATTGGGTCAGCCGCGGCTACAAGGACGCGGAGACCGAAGCTCAGTACTTTCAAGAGGGCAAGGACCTCATCACCCTTTTCTACCGCAAGCACGTCCCGGAATTCCACATCCCTCTCTTCGTCGAGTACAACTTCAAAACGACGCTGGAGGGAATCCCCGTGACGGGGAAGGTCGACCGCATCGACCGCCTGGAGGACGGCCGGCTCTCGATCGTCGATTATAAGACCGGCAAGGCCCTGGACGCGGCCCGCGTCGCCGAGGACACCCAACTCGCGCTGTACCAGGCCGCCTGCGAGAGCCTGCTCGGGGCCGAGGTCGCGCGGCTTTCCTTCTATCACTTGCCGAGCCTCACCGAGCACACGCTTCCCCGGCGTCCGCGGGAGCGCATCGACGGCGTCAAGAAGCGCGTCGTCGCGGCGGCCGACGGGATCACGAAAGGCGTCTTTGCCCCCGCGCCTCAGGAAACCAAATGCCGCTTCTGCGACTATCGCTCGCTTTGCCCGGTCTTTAGGACCGAGTCGCTCAAGTCCTTCGCGCGCCCAGCGCCCGCTCCGCCCCCCGCCCCCTCGGCCGCGCCCGCCCAGGACACCGACGCGGATCTCGCCGCGACGATCGACAAGCTGGGAGCTCTCCTCGACGAGGCCGAGCGCTTGAAGGCCCACGTGCTCGCGATCTTTCAGAAAAAGGGCTACGCGCGGGCCTTCGGCGCCCGCTACCAGGCCGTCAAGGAAGGCAAGATCCGATGGACCTTCCCGGATAAAAAGCGCGTCCTGGACCTTTTGCGCTCGACCGGGCTCTACGAGAGGACGCTCGCCCCCTCCCAGCCCAAGATCGAGGCCTTCCTAAGCGACCCCGCCTTCCCCCCCGACTTGCGCGCGCGCTTGGCCGAGATCTCGGAGAAGATCGAATCGGTCGAGCTCAAGCTCGAGGAGCTGTCTTAATGTTGTGAGCCGCGACTCTAGGCTTCGCCCGCGACGGGCGAAGCCTCCTCGGGCTCCAGCAACTGGAGCCTGTAGAGGGTCGCGTAGACGCCGCCGCGGGCCAGGAGCTCGGAGTGGCTTCCGGTCTCCGCGACGCGGCCGTGCCGCATGACGATGATGCGGCTGGCGCTCTGCAGCGTGGAAAGCCTGTGGGCGACCACGATCGCGGAGCGGCCCGGCAGCACGCGCTCAAGCGCCGCCTGCACGCTCCTCTCGCTTTCGCTGTCCAAATGCGCGGTCGCCTCGTCCAAGACCAGGATCGGCGGGTTCTTGACGAGAGCCCGGGCCAAAGCCAGTCGCTGGCGCTGACCGCCGGAGAGCCCCTGGCCGCGCTCTCCCAGTTGGGTGTCGAGGCCGTAGGGCAGCTCCGAGACGAATATCTTCGCGTCCGCGAGATCGAGCGCGCGCTCGACGTCCTCGCGGGAGGCGTGGGGATTGCCGACCAAGATGTTCTCCAGGACCGTGCCATTAAACAGGATCGTCTCCTGGTTGACGAGCCCGATCGCCTGGCGCAGGGAGTAAAGGGAATAGTCCCGGATATCCTTGCCGTCGACGAGCACCCGGCCGTCCTGCGGGTCGAAAAGCCTTAAAAGGAGCTGGATGAGCGTCGTCTTGCCGGAGCCGCTCGATCCCGCGATGGCGACGGTCTCGCCCGGGGCGATCTCGAAGCTCAAGCCCTCGAGCGCCCATCGTTCCTTCTCGGGATAGCGGTAAAAGACGTTCTCGAAGGACACCCTCACGGCGCGATGGTCGAGGCGCAAGGCGCCCGGCTTCTCGACGATCACGGGCTTTTCGTCCAAGACCGCGAAGATGCGCTCGGCCGAGGCCATGGACATCTGGTAGTTCGCGTTCATGTTCGCGATATTCTTGATCGGCTGGTAGGCCGCGAAGAAACTCGCGAGGAAAGTCGAGAAGGCTCCGGGGGTCATCGCGCCCGAGATGATCCTGACGCCCCCGACGTAGACGAGCCCCGTGATGACAAGGCTCCCCAGAAACTCCATCAAGGGCCCTCCCAGGGCGTTGGCGCGCTGGTAGCGCATCATCTGTTGGAAAAGGGAGTCGTTGTCCTTGAGGAATTTCTGGATCGCGAATTCCTCGTAGTTGAAGGCCTTGACCACAAGCATCCCGTGGAGGCTCTCCTGGAAACGGTGGGCTATCTCCCCCGTGAGGGACTGGGCGCGGCGGCTTGCGGCGCGGAGCTTGCGGCCGAGGACCACGAGAACGGTGACGACCATCGGGACCGCGACAAGGGCCCCCAGCGCGAAGCGCCAGTTGATCCGGATCATGACGCCGACGAGGGCGACCACCGTGAGCCCGTCGCGGATCAGATAAAGCGGAATATCCTGCAGACCGGATTCGAGCCTGGCGAGATCGTTGGTGATCCGGGAGATGATATCCCCCGACTTCGACTTCCAGGAATAGTTGATGGAAAGCCGGTGGAGGTGCCGGAAAAGCTCCTCGCGAATCGCCTGGATCGAGCGCTGGGCGACGTAGCGCATGAAATAATTTTGCGTGTAGGTCGATACGAGCTTGAGGAGAAAGACTCCCGGGATAAGCAGCAGCAGCAGCTTGAGCGTCCGCATGTCCTTGTTGAGAAAAACGCGGTCGACCGTGGGCTTCAAGAGCCAGACCGTGGCGCCGTTTAGGGCCGCGACGACGGCCATGAAGACGGCCGCGACGAAGAAGCGCTTCTTCCAGGGCGCGGCGTAGGCCGCGAGGCGCCGGAGATTTCGCATCGGAAACCCAGTTTAACATTTTGTCCCGCGCGGCGCTCCGGCGCCCTCCCCATGGGACTTTCGGGCCCCCGAAGTCTGCCCCTAAGCCTCATGCGCGGGAAGGCCGCTTCAAGCTATCCTTGGGGCATGGCGCGAGTATCTCGAAGTAAAACGGAGGTCGGCATGAAGAAAATGATTTTGACGATGACGGCGATGGCCCTGGGCGCGAGCTGGAGCCGGGCGGCGAGCATGGAGCAGGCGGCGGCGCTGGGGAACGGCTCTCTTGCAGAGACGCTGGCCGCCGCGTCGCAAGCCGCGAAACTGCCGGGCGCCTCGCTG
>DAHVWT010000053.1 GCA_027327915.1 Elusimicrobiota bacterium | reverse complement strand
CTGCCAAGAGCGCGGCCGGTACTGCGGCGAAGGCTTCCCCTGCTGCGGAGGAGCCCAGTGCGATCCCGTAGCCCACGCCTGCCGGGCAGCGCCTCTCTCGGCCTGGTGGCCCAGCTGATGAATGCGCCGGCTTTCCGCGCGGCTTTCTGCCGCCCTCTTGATCTTCTGTCGCTTCTATTGTCCCTGGAACGAGTAGGAAACGACCGTCCCGCTGGAGCTAAAGCGGACGTAGAGATCGCTGACGACCGCGCTTCCCCCTCCCGTGATGGGATATCGGAAGTCCAGATAGGTCCAGGTGGGATCGCCGTTCTTCGTTCCCGTCATGAAGGGATTCCCGAAGGTTTCATGGATTTCCGCTTGGGTTGTCTTGCCGACGACGATCGTCTTGACGGCGGACGCGTTGAAGGGCTTGCCGACGTTCACCGCGTAGGTGCATCCGGCCGCGAGGGCCGTGCCGAGAATGATCGGAGATAATGCGCGCCTCATCGTCCCTTCCTAGGCCTGGGAGGCGAGCTTCTTGAGCTGGGCCTCGACCTCGGCGTAGTCGCGCTCCTTCGTGATGTCTTCCTCGACCTTGACCCACGCGACCTTGCCATCCTTGCCGACGAGAACCGTCGCCCGCTGGGCGGCGTTGATGCCGGGATGGAAGAGGCCGTAGGCCTTCGTGACGGCGCGCTGCATGTCGGAGAGGAGCCGGTGCCTGAGGCCCATCTTCTCGGTCCAGGCCTTGTGCGACCAGGTCGAGTCGACCGAGACCGCCGCCACCTCGGCCAAGCCGTGGAAGCGCGAGAGGTCCCTGGTAAAGCAGGCGTTTTCCTTCGTGCAAGTCGGGCTCCAGTCCAGCGGGTAGAAAAAAAGCGCGACCGGCCGCTTGCCGCGGTATTCCGAGAGCCTGAAATCCTTCTTATCCTGGTCGGGCAACGTAAAGTCCGGCGCGGCCGCTCCGACCTTGATGGGCGTCGTCTCCTTGCTGGGCGCTTCCTGCGTCATGGGGCTCATTTGGATTTCTCCTTGTCTTTTGCGCTTTAGCGCGGCGATGCCATGGGTACGGGAGCGGCCTTGTGGCCTTCTCCCAGCACGCTCACGCGCGCCGCAACCTTCCTTGCCACATCCCGGAACGCCAGGGCGGGCTTCGAGTCGGGGTGAGAGAGGATGACGGGCTTGCCGCTCTCTCCCGACTCGCAAATCTGGGGATCGAGCGGGATGCCGCCTAACAGGGGCACGCCGTATTTCTTGGCGAGTTGCTCCGCCCCTCCGCTCGAGAAAATGCTCGACTCTTGACCGCAATGGGGACAGGCGAAAAGCCCCATGTTCTCGACGACGCCCAACACGGGAACCTGGAGCTTGACGAACATGGCGACGGCCCGGGTGACGTCCGCTGTCGCGACCGACTGCGGCGTGGTCACGACCACGGCGCCGGCCAAGGGCACGCTCTGGCAGAGAGAGAGTTGAACGTCTCCCGTTCCGGGAGGCAGATCCACGATGAGGTAGTCGAGTTCCCCCCACTTCACGTCCTTGAGAAATTGGGTGATCGCCCCGTGAAGCATCGGGCCCCGCCAGATGGCCGCCTTATCCGGCTCCATGAGAAATCCCATCGACATGAGCTTAATGCCGAAGCTCTCGGCGGGGGCGATGCGCTCGTCCTCGGCGGGACCGAGCTTCCATTCGGGAACACCCAACATCTGCGGCTGGTTGGGCCCGTAGATGTCGGCGTCCATAAGCCCGACGGCCGCCCCGTCGCGCGCCAAGCCCACGGCCAAATTGGCGGCGACGGTCGATTTCCCCACGCCGCCTTTCCCGGAGCCGACGGCCACGACGTTCTTGATCCCCGGCGGCAAGACTCCCTCAAGCCGCGCGTCCTTCTTCACCTGGCCGGTCATGCGGATCGAGACGTCGGAGACGCCAGGAAGCTTGAGGACGGCCGAACGAGCCTCCTCCTCCATCATCCCCTTGAGCGGGCAAGCCGGGGTCGTCAGGACATAGTCGAACGAGACTCGGGATCCGGCGACGTCGACGTTGCGGATCATGCCCAGGCTCACGATGTCCTTATGGAGCTCGGGATCCTGGCAGGCCGAGAGGGCCTTGAGAACGTCGTCGACGGTCGCCATCGCCATCACATCAAAAACAGCATTTCCCGGTATTTAGGCAGGGGCCACAAGGACGCCGGCAGAAGCGTTTCAAGGGTGTCCACGGCCTCCCGGATGGGCTCGAAGAGGGGCTTGACCTGATGACAGAAGATCACCGCCCGTTCCTTGACATCGGCGATCGCGGAGGCTTCCTTGAGACCGTGTTTCAGGGTCTTCGTCCTCTCTAGCGCGAGCTCGACAAGCGTCGAGATTTGCTCGACGACCTCGCGCAGGGCCTTGGGGTCCGGACCGCCGGCCGCCCGCACCGCCGCGGAGCCGTTCAAGGCCTCGATCAGCTCGTTTTGATAGCGGATCGCCGCGGGAATGAAGAAGTTATGCACCATCTCGACGTATAGCCTCGCCTCGATCTCGAGCTCCTTGGTGTATTTCTCAAGCTGGATATGATGGCGGGACCGGGCCTCCGCCTCCGAGAGAACTCCCGTGTCCTTAAAGAGCTCCAGGGTCTCCGGCAGGATCCACGCATCGAGAGCCTCCGGCGTCGTCTGGATGTTGGGGAGGCTGCGGCGCTTGGCCTCCTGAACCCACTCCGCGGCGTAGTTATTGCCCTCGTAGCAGACGAACTTCGATTCCCGATAGAGGCGGCGCAATATCTCGATCACCGCTTCCTTGAACGGCTTGCGCGCGCGGAGCTTCTCTTCGATCGCCGCTTTCGTCGCATCGAGCGCGTCCGACACGATGGCGTTTAAGACCATGACCGGGACGGCGTTGTTGAAGGAAGAACCGACGGCGCGGAACTCGAATTTGTCGCCGGTGAAGGCGAAGGGCGAGGTGCGGTTGCGGTCCGTGTTGTCGCGAAGAACCGGCGGCAAGTGGTCGATGCCGAAAGACATCCACTCCTCCTCGGTGCCGGGGGTCGTGACGCCGCGCTCCATGTCCTCCAAAACGCGCGTCAGGCTCGCCCCCAGGAAAACCGAGATGATGGCGGGAGGCGCCTCGTTGGCGCCCAGGCGATGATCGTTGCCGGAGGAGGCGATCGAGGCCCGAAGCAGCCGCGAGTGCTCCGCCACCGCCGCGAGGATCGAAACAAGAAAGACGAGGAACTGCAGGTTTTCCTGGGGCGTGCGGCCGGGACTGAGGAGATTTTGCCCCTTGTCCGTGCCCAGGGACCAGTTGAGATGCTTGCCGCTGCCGTTGATCCCGGCGAACGGCTTCTCGTGGAGAAGCAGCGCCAGGCCGCTTCGCGACGCGACGCGCCTGAAGACGTCCATGACGAGCTGGTTATGGTCGACGGCGACGTTGGCCTCCTCGAAGACGGGGGCGCACTCAAACTGATTGGGCGCGACCTCGTTATGACGGGTCTTCACGGGAACGCCGAGCTTGTAGAGCTCCGATTCGGCGTCGGTCATGAAGGCGAAAATTCTTTCCCGGATCGAGCCGAAGTAGTGGTCCTCCAGCTGCTGGCCTTTGGGAGACGGCGCGCCGAAAAGCGTGCGGCCGCAAAGGAGGAGATCGGGACGGCGGCGGTAGAAGCTCTCGTCGATAAGGAAGTACTCCTGCTCGGCGCCCAGGGTCGCAAAAACGCGTTCCGCCGGGTTTTTAAACAGGCGCAGGATTCCAAGCGCCGAGCGGTTCAAGGCCTCGATCGAGCGCAGAAGCGCCGTTTTCGTGTCGAGGGAGTCTCCGGTGTAGGAGACGAAAATCGTCGGAATGCAGAGAGTCGTCCCGCCGGAGCTTTCCATGAGGAAAGCGGGAGAGCTCGGATCCCAGGCGGTGTAGCCGCGAGCCTCGAAGGTCGCGCGCAGGCCTCCGCTCGGGAAGCTCGACGCATCGGGTTCGGCCTGAATGAGCTGCTTGCCGGAAAAGACCTCGATGACGCGCCCCCCCTCGACGGGCTTGATGAAGCTCTCGTGCTTCTCCGCCGTCACGCCCGTCAAGGGCTGGAACCAGTGGCTGTAGTGCGTGGCGCCGCGGGCGATCGCCCAGGCCTTCATCGCCGCGGCGACGGCATCGGCGATCTTGGGCGAGAGCTTCTTGCCCCGGCGAATCGTTTCCTGGAGCTCGCGGCAGACGTTCTTGGGGAGGTATTCCTCCATGGCGCGCGGACCGAAGACATTGTCGCCGAAATAATCCGAAATCCGCTGGGCCGCGGCTCCGCCGACGCCGCCCTTGGGGCGCAAAGCGACCCCTCCGTTCGTGGACGTCCATTTACGAGCCGCAGATATTTTCGCGGGCATGACTCGATGGTATCAAATTTGACCGCGCGGGCCTCGCGCTCCTTTCGTCACTCCCGCGATAGCGGAAAGCCGCGCCCGGTCCCCCGCCTACGGGCCGCGGGGAAGACGTTTTTTCTTTATTGCGGCAGTCTTGGACTTCTTGGCGGCGGCCTTGGACTTGGCTTTGGCCTTGACCTTCGCGGCGTTTTGGGCGGCCAGGAGTTTCGGGTTGACGATGCGGAGCAGGGACTCGACGTCGTAGACGGAGACGAGCCCGCCCGCATGCCTTGAGGCGGAGACCGCGTAGCGGTAATAAGGCGACCCGCCCTGATAGGGCTTTTCCGCGCCGATCGTCCAATCGGCGAAGGCCTTGCCCGCGCCCTCGGCCTCGATCATGAGGACGGCCTGGGAGAATTTTCCATAGCGGCGGGCCTCCGGCTCGGGGAGGAACTGCGCCAGGCGCATGTTAAAAAGCGTGGCCACGACGGAATCGGCGGAGCGGGCAGGCAGAGATGGCTTCGCGGTCCATGCCGCCGACGACCTCGTCAGGATGTAGGATCGCGCTCCGGATTTGAGGCGGATTTCGCTCCAGGAAATCCCCGCCTGCGGGAGCAAGGCATGGTCCCTGAACGACTCCGAGGAGCGCTCGACTTGATAGGGGCTCACGCCCGTCGCCAAATAGACGGAGGGCTTTCCGGGCCAGCGGAAATAGGCCGACTGGTAGCCGATCGCCTCCTTGCCGAACTCGCCGTCGAAGAGGGATTTTCCCTTGGCGTCATGGAGCGCGACGCGCGTCGCGCTCGCGGCGTTGAGCCCGTAGAGCTCCAGGGATTCCGGGTGGGAGGAAACCTCGGACTCGATAGCGAGGCCCCTCAAGGCCAGGAGCAACCCTTCGACCGCGTCCTTGTCCGCCCGGTCCGGGGGCTTGGGAGTCGTCACCTGCCAGCCGGCGCCCTCCCTGGCTAAAACGATTTCATCCCCCCCTCGCGACAAGCTGAGCTTGGCGACGTCGGAATCCTTGATCTGATCGAAGGGCCGGATTTCGGCATGACGGCTGGAACGCCAGATGAGCAGGCCCGAGAGAAGGAGAAGGGCGACGATGACGCCGACGAGGACGATGATCCGTCTGACGTGGTTTCTCACGGGAGGCTTAGGGGGCCGGACTCGGAGGAGCGGAGCCCGCCGCGACCGGTGCGGGCGGCGAGGGCGTCGAGTCTCCCTCGCCATAGACGCGCTGATACGCCGCCCGGCGCAGCCAAACATGGCGGTAGACAAAAGACCCCAGGATGGGCAGCATCGCCGGCAGCATGATGATCAAGAGGAATTTGACGAGCGCACGCGTGTTGGGCGAAAGCTGGCGAAGCGGCCGGTAATGGACGCCCTTCGCGCGGATGGAGAGCAGGGTTTCATCCTGGAAGGACCACTCAAGAAGGTTGAGAAGGAAGGTCGCGTCGGAGGATTTTCCGAGAAGACCCGGCTGCACCTGGGAGGCGCTCCCGACGACGATGACGCGGCCGTTCGCCGGCGTTGCTTTCATCCCTTCAATCGCCGTCGCGGTCGAAGGGGTCACCTTGTAAAAAGCCCCCGTGACGACTCCGGCGAGCGAGAAGGGCCCCTTCTCCGGGCTTTCCAGCTTCTCGATCGGGGTCGAGGGCGAGATCGAGGAAGTCGTCTGGTACCAGGACATCTTGGAGGAATCCACGAGGGAAGTGAAGGTCAACGACGATGCGGCCCCCGACGGCCGCCACAAGAGGGGCTCGGAGAACGGCATGGCCACCATGTCGATGCCGCGCATGGCGGGGCTTAAGGTGTTAATTGATGTCGCGATCGGAATGAAAGGATAGTCCGCCAGGCGTATCGCTTGAAAGAAGCCGTACTGCGTCGTCATCTGGATGCGCTCGCACTGGGCGTCCACGACGTAGCCGGGGCGCAGCTCGAGGCCCCAGGGCCTCAAAAGGACGTCGATGCCGTTCTCGACCGGCGTCGCCCGGAAGGAACTAAGATCCGCCGAACGCTTGGAGACCAGGAGCCCCAGGGACTTTCCGGAACCCACCCAAGCCTTGAGGCGCTCGATCTCCGCGGGCTTAAAGGGGATGACGGGCGCCAAGGCCCACAGCGCATCGACCTTGGGCGAGACGGGCTTCGCGAGGTCCACGACCTCCGTGTCCATCTCTTCGTTGATCGTCTGGAACAGGGCCGCGAGCGCGGGCTCTCCCGGCAGCTTCTCGCCGTGCCCCGTGATGAACCCCGCGATGTGCTTATGAACGCGGGTGAGGCGGCGGATGCGGCTTGTGAGGTCGTATTCGAGATTATTCACGTCGTGAATCATGGGAAGGACGGCGCTCTTGCCGTTGTAGAGGAAGAGCACGCCCATCATGATCTCCTTGATCTCAAACTTGTCGGCGCCCATGATGTTGATCTGGAGCGGCTGGATGCCGGCGCTCGCGGCCTCCTTCTTGATGCGCGGATCGAGTTCGGGATCGAGATATTCGATCTTAACGTGACCGTGGCCGTAGGCTCTGTACTCGCCGAGGAGATCCCTCAGATAGCTCTCCTCAAAGCCGTACGGCTGGGGCAGACGCGGCGTGAAGTAGACCTTGACGACGAGGTTGTCCTTGATTTTCCCAAGCACCAGCTTCGTACCGCGGGAAATGGAGTAGATGTGCCCGGCGGACAGGTCCGCCCGTCCATAAACATAGCGCCCGACCACGTTGAGAAGAAGGACGATCAGGATGACGAGAACCGCTCCCGTCCAGGTGAAAACGGACTCGATCCGACGCCCCGTCGACGCCGTCTTGGCGATGTCGGCCATGTCAGGAGAAGCGCCGCGTCCTCAGGCGCTGGGCGGCCAAATAGAGAAAAACGAAGGCGACGCTCGCGAAATAGAGGATGTCGCGGGTGTCGAAGACGCCGCGGGCCATGTTCGCCAGATGCGCGTCGACCCCGGCCGATTCGGCGAACTCCATCAGCGAGCCGGGAAAAAAGGCGGCGATCTTGCCCAAGGCGAAAAAGAAGAATCCCATCATGAAGGCGCCCACGAAGGCGACGATCTGGTTGCGGGTGAGAGACGATGCGAACAGGCCGATCGCCCCGTACATAAAGCCCAAGCAATACAGCGCGCTCAGGACGCCCAGCGCCTCCCCCCAGTCGATCGCGAAGGGCTTGGCCGCGAGAAAAGCAACGGCAACGGCGAAGAAGGAAAGCCCCGCGATTGCCGCGAGGAGAAAAAGCGCGTATCCCAGGAACTTGCCCAGCGCGATGTCCCAGTCCTCGAGCGGGAGGGTCGCCAAGGACTCGAAGGTGCCGCTCTTGAGCTCGTCCGCCAAAAGCCCCATCGAAAGCCCCGGCACGAGGAAGGTAAGGATCAGCGGCACGAAATCCATCAGCCCCTTGATGCTCGCCTGTCCCATCAGAAAAAGCGGCAAGGCGAAGAGGTAGCCCGTCAGAAGGTAGAAGACGAAAAGGATCACGTAGGCCGTGGGCGACTCAAAATAGTTGCGCAGTCCCCTCAGGGCGATCGCGCGCACCGCGGCCCATTGGATGGGAAGCTTCATGCCTTCTCCTCGTGGGTCAACTTCCTGAACACCTCCTCCAGGCTGAGCCGCTCCTGGCGCATGGCGACGATCGGCCAACGGCGCTCCACGGCGAGCTCGAAGACCTTCTCGCGCAAATCGTGTCCCGCCGCCGATTCAAGGAGGAACCCGTCCTCCTCGCCGTCCACGCGCTCGGGCCGCAGGTTTCCCACGCCGCCCAGGCGGCTCAAGGCCATGCCGACCTCGGCCGGAGGCCCCTTGAGGGCCACGTGGAGGCGGTTTTTGTCCTGGAGATCGCCGGAAAGGCTCTCCGGAGTGCCGTCGGCGACGATGCGGCCCGCGTTGATGATGATCACGCGGTCGCAAGTCGCGGCGACCTCGGAGAGGATATGGGTCGAAAGGAGAAGCGTTTTTTCCTTCTTGAGATCGAGGATGAGCGCACGGACTTCCTGCACCTGGTTGGGGTCCAGGCCCGAGGTCGGCTCGTCCAAGATCAGGACCTCCGGGTCGTGAATGATCGCCTGGGCAAGGCCCAAGCGCTGGCGGTATCCTTTGGAAAGCTCTCCCACCTTCTTGGCGACGACGCTCTTCAAGCCGCAGGTCCCGATGACGCCCTTGACGCGACGGACGCGCTCCTCGGGATCTCGGATTCCCCGCAAACGAGCCGAATAGTGGAGGGTGTCCACGACATCCAAGTCCTCGTAAAGCGGGTTGTTCTCGGGAAGATACCCCGTGCGGCGGCGGACCGCCATCGAGTCCTCGGCGACATCCTTGTCGAGGACGACGGCGCGGCCCTCGTCAGCGGGCAGGTATCCGGTCAAAAGGCGCATCGTCGTGGTTTTCCCGGCGCCGTTGGGGCCCAGAAAGCCGACGACCTGTCCTTTGGGAATCTCGAAATTGAGCCGATCGACCGCAGCCTTGCTTGCGAACCGCTTCGTCAAGTCAATCGCTTGGATCATCGTTCTTGGGGACAAAACTTTTTACAAAAATCTACGCGCGGCGATCAAGATGATGATGCGGCGCTCAAGAGCCACTCCTTGAACGCCCGGCGCTCGTCGTCCTTGAAAAATCCCGTGGCGGCAAGGAGGACGGGAAACAAGAGCACGAGGCCCAGCCTCAGCCCCGCGTGCGCGCCGGAGGCATCGAGCCCCAAAAGCCCGGAAAGCGCCCATACGCCGGCCAAGGCCGCGGCGACGTGGAGCAGCCGGCCATGCTCATAGGGAACCGGATAGAGAGCGCGGCCCCAATCATACAGCGATCCCGCCATCGCAAGATAGGCCAGCGGTGTCGCCCAGGCAGCTCCGACGATCCCCCAGCGCGGGATCAGGATCAGCAGAAAGACGACATTCGTCACAGCTCCGATCGCGGTCGCGTACGCCACGCGCTCGGATTTGTGCGCCAAGGTCGCGGGAGCGATCATGTTGATGTAGACGCCGTAGAGGAGATAACCCAGGGTCACGATGGGAACGATCCCGAGTCCCGGCCAGTAATCGGGATGGATGAGGGGCTTGCCCCCGAAGACGCGCAGCCTGACGGCCCATCCCGCCAGAAGCGAGATCGCGAGAAATCCCGCTCCCCCCAAGACGACGAAATATGTCAGGACTCGGGCCAGTGTTTGCCGTGAACCTTCCTTGGCCTCCTGCTCGATAAAAAAGGGCTTGAAGGCCATATCGAACATGCCGACAAGGAGCATCATGACGACTCCCAGACGGTAGTTGGCCTGGTAAAGCCCGACGGTGGCGTCATTCGTGTAAGCGGCGAGAATGGGGCGGTCGGCGACGTTGACCACGGCCGAGGCGAGACCCGCCGGCACGAGAGGCAGTCCGAATCGCAGGAGCTTCTTGAATACCGCGGCATCGAAAACGGGGCGGCATTGGGCGACGATGACGGGTATCAGAAGGGCGACGGTCACGGCCGATGTCGCGAGCGCCGCCCAGAACACTCCCTTGACCCCCAGTCCCCACCGCAGGAGGAAGACGTAGCTCAAGATGAGATTGAGGACGATGTTGACTATCTTAATAGCGGCGAAGAGCGCCGGACGATGCCGCATGCGCAGGCTCGCGAAGGGAAGCAGCGCCAGGGCGTCCAACGCCAGGATGACCGAGGCAAGACGCCACAGCGAGGCTCCGATGGAAGAATGTCCGAGCATCCGGGCGAGCGGACCCGCGCCAAGATAGACAAGAGCCGAAAAGGCGGCGGCCAGCGATCCCAGAGGGAAAAAAGCCGTGGAGAAGACCTCCGGCGATGCCGTGTCCCCCCGCTCTCGCCAGTAGCGCATGAGAGCGAAGTCCATGCCGCAGCCGTAGACGACGTTCAGGAAGGCCAGGTAGGAAAAAAGGATCGCGGCGACGCCATAGTCGGCGGGGGCGAGGGCGTGGGTGTAAAGAGGAAGGAGGAGCAGGTTGAGAAAGCGCCCCGCGACCGTCGAGAGGCCATAGACGGCCGTCTCGTTCAAGAGACGCCGCAAATCCTTGAACACAAGTGCAATTTAATATACTTTTGGGGCCAGATGACAGAGCAGATGCTATTCCAACGAGGCTCCGCCGCCGCTATCCCCCTCGCGGCGGCCGCCCTGGCGGTCATTTTGCTTTCCGCCTGCTCCCCCTGCTCCGGCGTCAGCCGGAACTCGCCCAAGGAATCAGGAGTGGCTCGGCTTGGCGGGCAACGTCGCGCCGTTTAGCAGCGCCTTGGCCGTCTTCCCAAAGAAGAGCTGACTCGAATCCAGGTTCTGCGAGGCGCGAACCCGGGCCAGGTCACGGAGAGCCTCGCGCACATCGACGAGAGGGCCCTGGAAGTTGACATAGCGGTAGCGCGCGAGCTTGAGCGCCCTCTGATCGTCCTTAAATTCGCCGGCGAGACGCGAGATCGCCTCGTTGGCCGCGTCGATCACCCGGTCAAGGCGCGCGGTTCCAACGTCCACGTGGAGCTGGGCGTCATCCGCTTCGGCCCGCCGCTGGATAATCTGGTTGGACGCCGCCTCCACCTGACTGACGATTCTAAAGCCTTCGAAGATCGGCAGCTCGACGCCGATGCCGCCTTCGAGATTCTTCAATTCATTATTCGGAATATTCGAGGCGTTCCCGAGCCCTGCCTGGGCATGGACTATCGGCATATGTTGCGCCCACTGCTCCTTCCGGTATTTCTTCGAGACCTCGAGGTTCGCCGCGGCGACCTTGACATAGGGGCTGATGCCGGGGACGAAGATCGAGACCGTGGTTTTTGAGAAGGAAAGCGGCGCGGGGATCGAGAATCCCGCGTCTTTTTGCCCCATCAGGGCGGCGAGGGCCTTGCGGGCGTCGCGGTAGCTCGCCCAGTCTTTCGCCTGCTCGATGCCGGCCTCCGTCACCTCGTCTTTCACCAGGAGCTCGTCGACCGGGTTTTGGTAGCCCGAACGCATCAGCGGCCGCACTTCCTTGACCATGACGTCATACATATAGGCGCCCACCTCTTTCCAGGCGTCCGAGAGTCCCTTCCAGCTGGAGGCCTGGAAGTAGGCGTTGGCGACCTCGACATCCACGTTATAGCGGGTGAGCGCCGTCAGGGCCCGGCGGTAGTCGAGTTGGCGCTTTGCCACCTGAATCGCGTAGTAACGCGAAAGATTAAAGGCGTCCCATTCACCCATCATGCCATAAGCCGTGCCGACGTAGAAGGGCTCGACGACGAACCGCCGCATGCCGACGGGCCCGAGCTCCGAGTTATCGCCTAACATGCCCTGCGAGCGATCGAGGACGGCGCTCAACTGGGGGAGCAAGTAGGATCGGCTGATGGTCACATCGTTTTCGCCATGTTCTCCTGGGCGAGCATGGCTTTGATCTGAGGGCTGAAGGCCTCGGCTTTCTCAAGGACCTCCCGGAGCGACATCTCCGTCATGGCCGATGGCGGATCGTCGAACGCCACCGCGGGCGCGGCGCCCCACGCAGGCGCCAACATCAGAAAGGCAGCCGCCAGAGCGGTCATCGCAGGGACTGCCCCCCATCTCAACCGATCGTGCATGTCAACGGGTCTCCTTTCCATCAAGGTTCATTCCAAAGGTCATTGGTTTACGACTTTTCCTTCCCCGCGCCCTTTTCATGGCGCGGGTCGTCCGGGTCAAGGGAGGATGTCTCTCCCGGCCCCGAGGTCTGGAAGGCGGCGTACGCGAGCGGCAAGATCAGCAGGGTCGCGGCGGTCGCGAAGCACAACCCCCCGATCACCGACTGCGCCAAGGGAGCCATCTGCCGCGCGCTCGTCTCGAGCCCCGAGGCCATCGGGATCATCCCCGCGATCATGGCCGACGCCGTCATCAAGATCGGACGGAGGCGGCTGAAAGCCGCCTTCATGGCGGCCTCCGGCGCGCGCGCCCCCGCGATGCGGTACTGCTCCGCGAAGCTGATCAAGATGATGGCGTTGGCGATCGCGACGCCCACCGCCATGATCATCCCCATGAAAGACTGGATATTGAGCGTCGAGCCCATGATCATCAGGAGCGTCCCCGCCCCGCCCAGCACCGCCGGGATCGAAACCAGGATGATCAGCGCCACCCGCAAGGATTGGAAATTCGCCGAAAGGACGAGGAAGACCACGACGATCGCGAGGACGAGCCCCACGCTCAAACCGCTGAAAAGATTCTCCATCGGCGGCACCTGCCCCCGCAGGGACAAGAAAACACCGCGCGGCCGTTGAGATTCAATCCGTTTAAGAACTCCCTTGACCCGCCGAGCCGCGCGTCCCAGGTCCTCCCCATAGATCTCCGCCGCCACGCTCACCATCCGGGACATGTTGAGACGGTCATACTGTCCCACCGTGGTCGTCGAAACCACCGTCGCGAATCGATGAAGGGGGATCGAGGCCCGGAAAGGCGTCTCCACGCCGATGCGGCGCACCTTGTCGAGCGTGTTCATGTTCGGGAGCGGCACTTCCGCCTGGATCTGATAGGCGATGCCCGACTTGCGGTCCGCCCAGAAAACCGGCAGCACGTAGCGCGACGACGATGTCGCCGAGGTCATGGCCTCCC
>DAHVWT010000052.1:12729-12966 GCA_027327915.1 Elusimicrobiota bacterium | reverse complement strand
AGTTACGAAAAATTCAACCTTCTGTTTGAATACTTGATGAAGCAAAGCGGCGGTCTGCTGGAAACGGCGAAGGTCGCCGGGGCGCTGGGGATCAGCCGGCCCACGATCTCCGACCACCTGAGGGCCATGGAAATCACGCATGCGGTCACGGTGGTTCGCCCCTTCCACGGCGGCGGCCGGCGGGAGCTTGTGAAGATGCCGAAAATCTACGGCTTTGACACGGGCTTCGTGAGCTTC
>DAHVWT010000052.1:0-12719 GCA_027327915.1 Elusimicrobiota bacterium | reverse complement strand
GGATCCGCTGCGGCCGGAGGACTGCGGGATTTTGTGGGAGCACTTTGTTCTGGAATGGATGCAGGCGCTTCGCCCCGACTCCAGGATTTGCTACTGGAGGGACTCCTCGGGGCGAGAGGTGGACTTCGTCATCGGCGACGGCCGCGGCAAGGCCCATGCCGTGGAATGCAAATGGGACCCGAGAAGCTTCGATCCGGCGGGTTTGGCCGTTTTCCGCGGCTTTTATCCGGCCGGCTCCAATTTCCTCGTTTGCCCCTCGATCCCCCATTCTTACAAGAAACGTTGCAAAGGGTTGGAGGTCATGGTCTGCGATCCTGCCGGCTTGGCCCGTCATGAGGAGATGCTGGGGGCTGTCGGCGAAAAAAGATAGCCGCTGCCGCGGACGGTCTTGAGGGCGCCGGCGTCCGCGCCCAGCTTTTCGCGCAGGCTCTCGACGTGCTTGTCGACCGTGCGCGTGTCCACGTCGTCGGCGTCCTCCGGGTGATGCCAAACGGCTTGGAGCAGGTCCCGCCGGCCCAGGACGCGGCCCGGATGGCGCGCGAGATGGACGAGAAGATCGAATTCGAGCCGGGTGAGGGGGACGAGCCGGCCGCGGACGCAGGCTTTCCGCGCGAGAATTTCAATCATGACGGGCCCGGCGCTGAGCACGCTTTCGGCATGGCCGTCGAGCCGCCCCGACCAGAGTCCCCGGCGCAAAAGAGCCCGCACCCGCGCGATGAAGACCTGGGAATGGAAGGGGGCGCCGAGATAATCGTCGGCGCCGGCGTCGATGCATCGGACGGGCCCCTCGGCCCAGGAGGCCGTGTGGACGCAGAAAACGAGCGGGCGGGCGGCGCCCGAATCCGAGCGGATCATTCGCAGCGCCTCCAGGGCCTCGCCGGGGGAGGAGGAGACGATGACGGAGAGGCGAGGCCGGATTTCGATGAGGCGGTCTTGAAGGGGGCTCGCGGGGGAAATCGAAGCGACTTGGAAGCCCTCCGCGAGGAGGAGAAGCTTGAGCTTATCGCTTTCGCCGGAGCTCGACCGGTCGAGGATCGCGACGGACATCGAGGAGCATTCTACGAAATTCAAGCCTTGGCGCGGATGACCGGAAGGCTGATCTCGATCGTCGTGCCGCGCCCGAGCTCGGAGCGGACCGCGATGTCGCCGCCGTGCCGGACGACGATCCAGCGCGCGATGGCGAGCCCGAAGCCGCGTCCCGGACCCTTGGAGGAGCTTGATGCCGAGGGCTCGAAGACGCGGTCGAGCGCCTCGGGGCCCATGCCGACCCCGGTATCCGCCACGGCTACGACGGACCTGCCGTCCTTGTTCGTGACCCAGACGCCGAGATTGCCTCCGTCGGGCATCGCCTCGGCGGCGTTGGCGACGACGTTGTCGAAGGCCCTCATGAGCTGGCGCTCGCCGATCGGGATATCGCTGGTGGCGCCCGCGGCGAAGGTGAGATGTATTTTTTGGCGCTCGAGCTGCGCCTGGCGGGCCGCCAAAACCTTCGAGAGGGAGCCGCGCAGGTCGGCGCGGTCCGGGACGTCGGCGGACGGTTTGAGGAAGTCGAGATGGTCCTTGACGACGGCGGAGGCCTTCTCCGATTCCGCCTGGATGGCCTCCAGGCGGCGGGATGCCTCCTGGTTCTTGCGGACATCGGCCATCTCCGAAAGGCGCTCGGCGTTGAGGTCGATCGCGCTCAAGGGGGTCTTGAGATCGTGGAGGATCGCGGAGAGGGCGTGCCCAAGGAGGGAGAGCCGCTCCATCCAGGCGATCTTTTTCTCGTAGCGCGCGGCGACGCTCTCCTGGGAACTTCGGATGTAGTGCGCGATGGTCGCGCTGAAAAACGAGATGATAAGAAGAAGCGCCAGCCCGAGCAGATGCGCGGGCACAAGGGCCGCTTCGGGGGAGGGAAAGGCCATCGCGGCGTAGACGACGCAGGCGACGCCGCCGACGATGAAGCTGTAGGCCAGCTTTTCAAGGAACGCCGAGCCCAGGATGATCAGGAAAAAGGCGACGTAAAAATGAGACTCCACGGCGCCGGCGAGATGAAGAATCCAGGCGGCGAGGCCGATGTCGACGACGAAGGCGCTCAAGAGCGCCGATTCCGGGAGAGAGGCAAGCCTTTCGGCAAGATACGCGCCGCAAGAGATCAGGGCGTAGAAAATAAAGAAGGCGCCCAAGGCATCGGAGCGGCGCGACGGAGCGGAATAGTGGACGATGAGAAGCAGCGTCGCCAACAGGAGCGCGCGAAAGGTGAGGAGGGCCTTGGCTCGCATGCCTTTGTTCAGGCCGCGGCGCGGGCCGCGACTTTGGCGAGCCTGGCCGGGAAGGGGTGGCCGAGATGCGGCGCGATCGCGTTTTCGGCGGCGTTGAGCTTTCCGAAGTCGAGGTCCACCTTGGCGCCGGAGGCCTCGAGGGCGAAAGCGGCGTCCTCCGTCGCGACGTTGCCCGCGGCGCCGGGCGCGAACGGGCAGCCGCCGAGCCCTCCCGCGGAGGCGTCGAAGCCCGTGGCGTTGAACTCCTCGTAGGCGGTCAGGAGGTTCGCGATCGCGAGACCGTAGGTGTCGTGGAAGTGGAAATAAAGGCGCTTCTCGGGGATTTCCTTGAGAAGGGGCTTCAGGAGCGCCCTCACGTCCTTGGGCGCCGCCCGGCCGATCGTGTCGCCGATGGCGAGCTCGTCGACGCCCAGGGCGAGGAGCTCGAGGCCCAGAGAGACGACCTTCGACGGGGAGATCGCGCCCTCAAACGGGCAGACGAACGCCGTGGAGATGTACCCCCGCACGGGCATCCTGAGCGATTTCGCGCGCGAGACGACGGGCTTGAAGCGTTCCAGGGATTCCTGGATGCCCGCGTTCGTGTTTTTGCGGTTGAACGTCTCCGAGGCGGCCGTGAAGACGGCGATTTTGTCGGCCTTGGCCTTGACCGCCTCGTCAAGCCCGCGCTCGTTGGGGACCAGGGCCGAATAGATCACGCCGGGCCGCCTTCGAATCCTTTGGAAAACCCGGAGCGAGTCGGACATCTGGGGCACGGCCTTGGCGGAGACGAAGGCCCCGGTCTCGATTTCAGGGACCCCCGTTTCCGACAACGCGTCGACGAAGGCCACCTTCGCTTCGAGGGGGAGGGCGCTCTTCTCGTTTTGAAGCCCGTCGCGGGGTCCGACCTCGACTAAGCGGATATGCGGCGCGCGGCCGCGATGGGAGGCGTGGGTCAGGGCGTCCATGCGGGTTGGCGTTTCTCGAGAAAAGCCGAGAGCCCCTCCTGCCCCTCGGGGGAGGAGCGCGCGCGCAGGAGCGTTTGGATCGAGAAATCGATGCGCTCGTGGAGGTTTTTCCCCGGGAAAGCTCGCAGGAGCGACTTCGCCTCCCGGACGGCGTTCGGGCCGCAAGAAAGGACTCCCTTCACGATCCGCTCGATCTTTTGATCCAGGGCGGCCTCGGGGGCCGACTCGTGGACGAGCCCCAGCCGCAGGGCCTCGGGCGCCCCGAAAAGCTCGGCGGTCAGATAATAGCGCCTGGCGTGGGCTCCGATTTTGGGCAAGACGAAGGAGGAGACCACGGCGGGCAGAATGCCAAGCCGGCATTCCGAGAAGCAGAATCGGGCGTCTTCGGCCGAGACGGCGATATCCGCCGCGGCGAGAAGACCCAGCCCTCCGCCGTAGACGTTTCCCTGGACGCGGGCGATGACGGGGACGGGGCATTCGTCGACCGCCAGGCAGGCCCGCGCCAGGAGGCGCGCGTCCTCCTCGGCTTTCTTCCCTGCAAGCGTCCCCGCCCGACGCATCCATTCGATATCCGCCCCGGCGCAGAAGTCGCGCCCTTCGCCCTTGAGGATCACGGCGCGCAGGTCCGGCGACTCGGCGAGGCTCCGGAACGCCGACGCGATCTGGGCCAGCGTCTCATCCGAGAGCGCGTTGCGGCGATCCGGACGGTTCAGGGACAGCTCGGCCACGGGCCCCGGTTTGACAATCAGATGGGATTTCATCGAAAATCAGGAAAAACCGGTGACACCATACTAATTTCCAGGCCCGCAGGGGAAAATAGGTATGGTGTCACCGGTTTTTACATCCTGAAAACGGGAAAGCGGGGATCGGGGATGGGGGCTTGGCGGACGGCCTTGAGGCAGAAGCCCAAGACCTCCCGCGTCTTCGCCGGCTCGATCACGCCGTCGTCCCAGAGCCTGGCCGTGCCGTAGTAGGGATGGCCCTCATTTTCGTATTGGGCGCGGATGGGCCGCGCGATCTCCTCCTCTTCCTCGGGGGAGAGAGACGCCCCCTCGCGTTTCAACTGCTCGCGCTTGATCGTGACCATGACGCTCGCCGCCTGCTCGGCGCCCATGACGGAAACCCGGGCGTTGGGCCAGGTGAAAAGAAAGCGAGGCCCGTAGGCCCTCCCGCACATGGCGTAGTTTCCGGCGCCGTTGGAGGAGCCGATGACGACGGTGATCTTGGGAACCGGCGTCGTCGCCACCGCCTGGACGAATTTGGCGCCGTGCTTGATGATCCCTCCCTGCTCGTAGTCCTTGCCGACCATGAAGCCCGTGATGTTTTGGAGGAAAAGGATGGGGATTTTCCTCTGGGAGCACAGCTCGACGAAGTGGGCGCCCTTGAGCGAGGACTCGGAAAAGAGGATGCCCGAGTTCGCGACGATGCCGACCGGCTCTCCGTGGATGCGGGCGAAGCCGCAGACGAGGGTTTTTCCGTAGAGGGGCTTGAAACTTTGAAACCGGCTTCCATCGACGAGGCGCGCGATCACTTCCTCGGCGGGCGTGGGGCGCCGGAGGTCGCGGTGGACGATGCCGTAGAGCTCCTCGGCCGGATAAAGCGGCTCCTCGAAGGGTTCGGGCGGCGCGATCCTCGGCGTGTTGAGGCTCTCGATCAAGGACCGGCACAGGCGCAGCGCCTCCCCGTCGTTTTCGGCCAGGTGATCCGTCACGCCCGAGACGCGGCTGTGCATGTCGCCGCCGCCCAGTTCCTCGGGGGTCGTTTCCTCGCCGGTCGCGGCCATGACGAGCGGAGGGCCTCCGAGGTAGATCGTTCCCTGGCCGCGCACGATGACGGCCTCGTCCGAGACCGCCGGGACGTAGGCGCCGCCCGCGGTGCACATGCCCATGACGGCCGCGATCTGGGGGATGCCCCAAGACGACATCAAGGCCTGGTTGTAGAAGATCCTGCCGAAGTGGTTCTTGTCCGGAAAGACCTCGGCCTGGAGGGGCAGATAAACCCCGCCCGAGTCCACGAGATAGATCGCCGGGAGCCGGTTTTCAAGGGCGATTTCCTGGGCCCGCAGGTGCTTCTTGATCGTCTCGGGGTAATAGGCGCCGCCCTTGACGGTCGCGTCATTGGCCGCGATCACGCAGAGACGCTTCGAGACGACGCCCATCCCCGTGACGATGCCCGCCGAGGGGACGGCGTCCTCGTAAAGGCCCGCCGCCGCGAGGGGGGAGAATTCGAGAAAAAAGGAGCCGGGATCGACGAGGCCGGCGATGCGCTCTCGCGCCGTGAGCTTCCCGCGGCTTTTATGGAGAGAGACGGCCTTCTCGGGGCCGCCGCGCCTGACTTTTTCGAGGCGATCTCGAAGGTCCGCGAGCAGCTTCTGGTGATGCTCGGCGTTGTCTTTGAAGTCCCGGCTTTTCGGCTCGACGCGGCTTTTGAGGACCGGCAACGCGCTTTCGCTTTCTTGTTTGGCTGTTCGAACCGTCTTGCTCACGACGCCATCTTATAAAAATACGGCGGGGCTTACCCGTTTTCCCGCGGCTTCAAGAAGAGGCAGGCCAGGGGAGGGAGGGCCAAGGACAGGGAGTGAGGCCGGCCGTGGAAGGGTTCGTTCCGGGCTTCAACGGCGCCCAAGTTGCCGGTTCCGGAGCCTCCGTAGAGCGTGGCGTCGCTGTTGAGGAGCTCGACCCAAGGCCCGCCCACGGGCGCGCCGATCCTATAGCCCATCCGGGGAACGGGCGTGAAATTGAAGACGACGATCACCGGGGGCGCCTGCCCGCCGCCGGGCAGCTCCGCGCCCCGGCGCAGGAAGGAGAGGACCGAATGATCCCGGTCCGCGCAATCGATCCATTCGAACCCGTCCGCCCGGGCGTCCAGCCGATGAAGTGACGGCTCCGTCTTGTAGAGCCGATTCAGATCGCGGACCCATTGCTCGATTCCGGCGTGCGGCGCGCTTTGGAGAAGCGACCAGTCGATGAGGCTTTCATGGTCCCATTCGTTCCTGACGCCCAGCTCCCCGCCCATGAACAGGAGCTTTTTTCCGGGCTGGCCATAGAGCCACCCCAGGAGGAGACGCAGGTTGGCGAATTTTCTCCAGTCGTCCCCCGGCATCTTGGACAAGAGCGAGCCCTTGCCGTAGACCACCTCGTCGTGGGAGAGGGGGAGAACGAAATTTTCTTGGAAGGCATAGAGGAGGCGGAAGGTGATCTCGTCGTGATGGTGCTTGCGCCAGGCCGGATCCTTGGACAGATAGCCCAGCGAGTCGTGCATCCACCCCATGTCCCATTTGAGCCCGAAGCCCAGCCCCCCCGAGTGGACGGGGCGCGACACCAGAGGCCAGGCGGTCGACTCCTCGGCGATCGTCTGGACGTCGGGAAAGCTCCGGTAGACCTCGGCGTTGAGGCGCCTCAAGAAGTCGATCGCCTCGAGGTTTTCCCGACCGCCGTGGCGATTGGGAATCCATTCTCCCGCCCGCCTCGAATAGTCGAGGTAGATCATGGAGGCGACGGCGTCCACGCGCAGCCCGTCGACGTGGTAGCGGTCCAGCCAGAAAACGGCGTTGGAAACGAGGAAGCTCCTCACCTCGTTGCGGCCGTAGTTGAAGATGAAGCTTTTCCAGTCGGGATGGAAGCCCTGGCGCGGGTCGGCGTGCTCGTAGAGATGCGTTCCGTCGAAGAGCCCCAGGCCGTGGCCGTCGGTCGCGAAATGGGAGCAAGGCCAGTCGAGGATGACGCCGATGCCGGCTTGATGGAGGGTGTCGACGAGGAACATGAAGTCCTGGGGCGTGCCGTAGCGGGAGGTGGGGGCGAAGTAGCCCGTCACCTGGTAGCCCCAGGAGCCGTAGTAGGGATGCTCCATGACGGGCAGGAGTTCGACGTGGGTGAAGCCGTTTTTAAGAGCGTGGTCGCGCAACGGGGCGGCGAGCTCCCGATAAGAGGCGCGCCGACCCTCCGGTCCGGTCTTGCGCCAGGACCCCACATGGACCTCGTAGATCGAAACGGGCGCGTCCAGGGCGAACGTTGGGCCGCGCCGCCTCATCCACGCCGCATCGCGCCATTCGTAGGCCGTGTCCCAAATGCGGGAGGCGGATTTCGGAGGCTCTTCCGAGAAAAACGCAAGGGGGTCGGCCTTGAGGAGCGACGGCCCGCCTTTCCGCGGGAAAATGGCGAATTTGTAGCCGTGGCCGGGGGCGGCTCCCGGCACGAAGCCTTCCCAAATGCCCGAGGCGCCGCGGCTGCTCAGCGGATGGCGCTTCTTATTCCAGTCGTTGAAGTCGCCCGCGACGCAGACGCGTTCCGCGTCCGGCGCCCAGACCGCGAAATAAGTTCCCGCGTCCCCGCCCAAGTCCATCGGATGGGCGCCCAGCTGACGATAGAGACGGTAATGAGTCCCTTCGTTGAAGAGATGGAGATCGTGGTCGGTAAGAAGGGAGAAATGGGGGCCGGGTTTTCTGGGGGTATTCATGTTTTCAAAGCTCATCGCGAACTTCCGCCCCCTGTCCCTTGGGGGAGCGGCCGGATTCCTCCGTGAGCTCGCGCAGCCGCCGCAGGCTCTCGTCGTCGAGGGCGCCGGGCGCGAGCCGCCAGGTCCAGTTCCCCTCGGCGACGCCGGGGCGGTTGATGCGGGCCTCGTCGCCAAGCCCGAGAATGTCTTGGATGGGGGAGACGACGAGCCGCGCTTTCGAGCGGAGCGCTTGTTCGATGATCGGCCATCGCCGAGAAGCGTCCTCGGGCCTTGCGCCGCTCCCTCTTCCTCGAGATCGCATCCAGGCCGTCAGGGTCGGGGTGTCGTGGGTGCTTGTCATGACGACGGTGTTCTCGGGATAGGAGGGGAGCTTCCCGGCCGGGTTTTTGGCATCAAAGACGACGACGCGCGTTCCCGGCAGCCCGAAGCGTCGGCGCAGCGCCTCGACCGCGGGGGTGACGACGCCGAGATTTTCCGCGACAAGCTTGAGGCGAGCGGTTCGGGCCAGCGCCGCGGCCAGGAAGTCGGCGCCCGGTCCCTTGCGCCAGGCCCCCCGGGTCGCGACTTTGTCTTGGGCGGGCACTTCCCAAAACCGGACGTAGCCGATGAAATGGTCGAGACGGGCCCAATCGAAGAGCCGCTCGGCTCTCTCGAGGCGATGGAGCCACCACGCGTAGCCCTGCCGGCGCAGAGAGTCCCAATCAAAAAGCGGCGTGCCCCAGAGTTGTCCCGTCGCGTTGAAGCAGTCGGGAGGCACTCCCGAGAGGGCCGTCGGCCGGCCGTCGGCGTCTAGGAGGAAATGGTCGCGGTGGGCCCAAACGTCGGCGCTTTCGAGCGAGACGTAGAGAGGAATGTCGCCGAGAATCTCTATTCCCCGTGCGGCCGTCTCGCGGCGAAGCCTCGTCCATTGTTTTTCGAAGAGGTACTGAAGGAATTCCTGGAAAGCGGCCGCCTCGCCCAGGGCCTTGGCTCCATCGGCGCCGAAGCGGAAGCGGCGGTCGCGCCACTCGGCGGGCCAGGAAAGCCACGAGGCGCCGGAGAATTGGTCTTTGAGGGCCGAGAACAGGGCGTAGTCCTGGAGCCATTCGGCGTTGGCGACGAGGAAGGAGCGGTAATCGTCCCAATCGCGTTGCCCGGCGTCGCGCAGGAAGTTCCCATGGGCCTTCTTGAGAAGATCTCTTTTAAACGCCGAGACCGCCGCGACGTCGACCCGGTCCGTCGGGAAAGGCGGGGGCGTCGCGATGTCCTGGGGGCGCAGGAGGCCGTCCTCGACTAAGAGCTCGGGGCTGATGAGCAAGGGGTCCCCCGCGAAGGCGGAGGCCGGCTCGTAGGGGGAAAACCTCGCGGCCGAGGGGTGAGGCGGGAGGACCTCCCAGACGGATTGCCCGCTTCGGCGGAGGGTCTCGGCGAAGCGCCAGGACGCCGGGCCGATGTCGCCGATCCCGAAAGGGCCCGGCAAAGAGGCGATCGGAAGCAGCAGTCCCGACTGGCGGGGATCATCGCTCACCGTATTTCCAGGGGGCCATGGGGATAGCGGCCGAGGGGGCCCTGGTAGAGGTCCACGGGCGAATTTTGAGCGAAGGAGACGGCGATGCGGTCCGCCCGCTCGTTGCCCGTGTGGCCGTCGTGGCCGCGCACGTGCGTCCAACGAATGGCCCCCAAGGGCCAGCGTCCCGCCAAGCGGTCGATCTCCTCCCAGAGGTCGCGGTTGAGAACGTTTCCTCCGGCGGCCGTTTTCCAGCCTTTGCGCTTCCAGGAGGCGATCCAGGAGGTGATGCCCGCGACGACGTAGGTGGAATCGGAAACGACGCGGGCGGGGCGGCTCGGGTCGAGGAGCTTGAGGGCCTCGATGGCGGCGCGCAGTTCCATGCGGTTGTTGGTCGTGCGCTCCTCCCGGCCGCCGATTTCGCGGACGCCTCCATCGGGCAGGACGAGGATCGCCGCCCATCCTCCGGGACCGGGATTGCCGGAGCAGGCGCCGTCGGTGAAGGCGTTCGCGGCGTCTATCGTGGCGGCCCCGTCACGCGCGACACGGCGGCGCGGATGGCCTCGACGAAGAGCGCCAGGCGCTCCGGGTCCCGGACAAGGTCGGCGCGGAGGCTCTTCGTCATCTCGATTTGGATTCCGCGATCGCGCGGGATGTTGGCGATGTTATCGAGGTCCAGGGCTGGAAAGCGGTCGCACGGCTCCCGCGCTTCGATGGCGATGGCGCGAAGCGCTCGGGCGACGGCTTGCCGCAACGGGGCGTTCAAGCCGCCGATGCACGCGCTTTCTCCCGGGGTTTTTTCGCCATGAATCGATATGCCGAGCGACGATGATCGGGCGAGCCGGAGCGCGCGGGGGTCGTTGAAATGCGAGCTGGTCACGTGCAGGGCGGCATAAGGGACGTCCCGGCTTAGAGCTTGGAAGACGAACAGATTCCAGTCCGCGCCGGCCAGAGCCCGAGCCAGCCGGGCCGTGCCGGGCTCGATGCCTCCGTGGATCGCGAAAACCGCGACGGAGGCGCCGCGATCCAGGGTCTCGACTCGGTAATCGCGGCCTTGCCGGAGGGCGGCTTCCATCGAGACGGCGTCGGGGTAAAGGTCGGCGGCACGGGCGACGACAGCCACCGCGGCCGCCACGGCCGCCGCGGCGATGGCCTGTCGCGGCCACGGTGGCCGCTTTTGCCGTCGTTGCCGCCGCGGCGATGGAATCACCAGCATAGTTCTCGAAGACCTCTATGATATAATCTTCGACGGGCGCGAGTCTAACGCTTCACGACGCGGAATGCCGACCGGCACACAACATTAGTTTGAATCCGAAACGAGTTTTGGTTGTTTCTCCCTGGGCGCCGCTTCCCTTCGACGGCGGGTCCAAGCGCGTCTGGTCCCTATGCCGGGCTTTGAAAGGCCGCTGTCGCTTTTCGCTGTTGACGTTTCAACGTCCCGCCGACTCCGACTTCGCCGGCCATGCCCTGGATCTCGCCAACGAGCGGCGCTATCTCAAGCCCGTCTTCGACGATATCCATTGGCTGGAGAGTCCTCGCGGCCCCCGCCCCGAAAGGTTGGGAAAGATATGGCTTCCCGAGGACATCAGGAGTTTCTACGGCGAGGAGATGGCCTCGGCGCTGGCGGGGATCGTCGCGAGAGGCGAAACCGACCTCGTCCACGTCGAGTTCGACCTCATGGCGCCCTACGCGGCCGCCGTCTCGGGAGTGCCCAAGGTCTGGACGATGCACGACGCCGGGGCGATCTCCTTTTTTCGATCGTATTTTCGAGAGATGGCTGGTTTTGAGAAATTCCGCCGCATCCCGCAATGGCTCGGGCGCGTCGCGTTCGAAAGGAAGGCCTGCGGCTGGTTCGATCGGATCGTGGCCTTGACGGATGACGACCGGCGCCGCCTCTCGCGTCTTTGCGGCCGAGACAAGATCTCCGTCGTCACGACGGGCGTCGACCTCGACCATTTTACCCCGGAGCACGGGGCGGCGCCGGTGGAAAGCGAATCGATCGTCTACGTGGGGCACTACGCGCATTATCCCAACGAGGATGCCGTGGTCTATTTTTGCGGGGAAATCCTGCCGCGGGTCAGGCGCCGCTTCCCAAGGGCCGTATTCAGCGTCGTGGGCTCGGTCCCGACGCGTCCCGTGCGGGAGCTGTCGGAGAAATACCCGCATGTCTTCGTCACGGGCCTAGTCGAGGACGTCAAGCCCTATTTGCAGGGAGCCAAGGTCTTCGTGGCGCCCGTCAGGATCGGCCAGGGAATCAAAGGAAAGATTCTCGAAGCCTTCGCCATGGGCCTGCCCGTCGTGGCGAGCTCGCGGGCGGCGGAAGGACTCTTGGCCGTTCCGGGACGCGACTTGCTGGTCGCCGACGAGCCCCGGAAATTCGCCGACGCCGTTTGCGGGCTTTTGGAGTCGCCGGAGGCCCGCGGGCGTTTGGGGAAGGCCGGCCAGGCGGTCGCCCGAAGCCGCTATGGCTGGGACCGCTTGTCCGATCAGCTCGATGCCGTTTATGAGGAGGTCCTTGAAGCGCATGCCGCCGGCAAAGAACCCACGACGGCCTAGCTACGGCATCAGCGTCATCATGCCTTCCCGCTGGTTCGAGCTCCCTCATTTCGAACGCGACTGGGCATCGAACTTCGTCAAGGAGCTGGGGCGGCTGCACAGTGACGTCGCCGTCCTGCCCTATCCCGGCTTCGCTGTCGGGGAGAATCGAGGCGGGATTGTCTTTGCCGAAGGGGCCTGCGACCATTTCAAGGACCAGGTCCTGGAACGGCTCTGGCGGACGCCCCGCGGCCTCGTCGTCTTCGTCGGTGAAGCCTCCAGCCCCGAGGTCTTTCATCAAGTGATTCAATATTCGCCGTTCATCTATCGGGCGAGCGTCCCGTTCATAGGCCTGCCGCGGCATGCCGCCGACGTTAACGGCAATAAGCATTTCTCTCACTTCCTTATCTTCCCGGGCGCTTGGAATAGAGGAAACGGATCGAAAAATGGCGACGGGATGAATCCCTTAGACAACGTGCGCTTCTTTGAGAGCGGCGTTGACGCGGCACGATTCCTTCATAAACAGTTCAGACACTTTAACAAGCTGAACCAGCTTTACAAGGAGTCTGGGGCCAAGGGCTTGACTGTCGTCGCCGCCCAGCCGGAATTGGCGGATGCCGCCCGTCGTCTCGTGAAAAGCTCCGGCGGTAGAGGCGAGGTCCTCATCCTAGACAGCGTCCGAGACGTCTCGGGCTCGTCCCAAGTCCGCATGGCAAGCACGCGGCTGGCCAAGGCCCGTTACCAGCGCATCCTTTTTCTAAACGAGGGCGTGGTTTCGGCGAAGGGTCTTTCTCGCATGATGCACTATCTCGACAGGCACCCGCTTTTGGGCGTCGTCGGCGCGATGCCGGTTAAGCGCGCCCCCTCCGGGCGCCCAAAGCCGTCTTCGCCGATGGGCTTCATCCATGCCGAGAACGGCAAAAGCGTCTTTCCGATGGCCTGGCTCACGCGACGACGCACGCTGTTGAGCGCCGGCTATTTTGACGCCCGCTTCAAAACTTTGGACGCCGCCGTCGCCGACTATTGCTTTCGGATTCG
>DAHVWT010000051.1 GCA_027327915.1 Elusimicrobiota bacterium | reverse complement strand
TCCCTCGCGGTACTGGTTCACTATCGGTCGCCAGAGAGTATTTAGCCTTGGAGAGTGGTCTCCCCAGATTCCCAAGGGCTTGCTCGTGACCCATGGTACTTAGGAACTCGTCAGGAGCCGGTCGGATTTTGCTTACGGGGCTATCACCCGCTTTGGCTGGCCTTTCCAGGACCATTCTGCTATCCGCCGGTTGGTAACTCCTCGGTTCTAAACCGGACGAGCCCTGCAACCCCGCCGACGAATCGGCGGTTTAGGCTGTTCCCCGTTCGCTCGCCGCTACTAAGGGAATCTCTGTTGATTTCTTTTCCTCCGGGTACTGAGATGTTTCACTTCCCCGGGTTGTCTTCTCCAGCCTATCTCCCATGCCGAAGCACGGGCCTTCAACTGGAGATGGCGCGCCTTTCGACGCGCCCAGTTGCCTTATTCGGAAATCCCCGGATCAAAGCTTATTTGCAGCTCCCCGAGGCTTATCGCAGCTTATCACGTCCTTCATCGGCTTCTGGCGCCAAGGCATCCACCCTATACACTAAGTAGCCTGACCATATTCTTCCATCGCGCAAATCTCCCGGTCATGGAAAGATCTGCGCTCCAAAGACGCTCGGCCTTCTTGATTTCTTGGCCTCGGAAGCATCGCCGCGCCCCAAGGGACTTATCGGACGACGGTATCCAAAGCCTGCGCTATTATTTTCAAAGAACCAAAATCGGCTCCAACCCTCGCACCGCGGCCGCTTCGGCCGCATGGACCCTGGCGGAATCGAACCGCCGACCTCCTGCTTGCAAAGCAGGCGCTCTCCCAGCTGAGCTAAGGGCCCAAAAAAACTTGGGCCCGGGAGGTCTCGAACCTCCGACCCCACGCTTATCAAGCGTGTGCTCTACCCCTGAGCTACGAGCCCTCTCGAGGGAAATTTGCGAGTCAATGGGCGTCCCGCGAACCAGAAGCCTGAGACGACCAGGTCTTTTGGCCCAAGGGGCGACGGATTTCCGGACGTGAGACCGAAAATCGAAAGGAGGTGATCCAGCCGCACGTTCCCGTACGGCTACCTTGTTACGACTTCACCCCAATCACCCATCACAATTTCATAGCCGCTGAGCGGCTATTTCGGTTGCAATGAGCTTTCGTGGTGTGACGGGCGGTGTGTACAAGGCCCGGGAACGTATTCACCGCGGCCTGCTGATCCGCGATTACTAGCGATTCCATCTTCACGCGGGCGAGTTGCAGCCCACGATCTGAACTGAGACGCACTTTAGGGATTAGCTCCGCGTTGCCGCCTTGCTTCCCGTTGTGCGCGCCATTGTAGCACGTGTGTTGCCCTGGACATAAAGGCCATGATGACTTGACGTCATCCCCGCCTTCCTCCGTGTTATCCACGGCAGTCTCCTGAGAGTCCTCCCCTTGCGGGGTAGCAACACAGGATGGGGGTTGCGCTCGTTGCGGGACTTAACCCAACATCTCACGACACGAGCTGACGACAGCCATGCAGCACCTCGGCTGGCACCCTTGCGGGTCCCCTCTCTTTTCAGAGAGAGTACCACCAGTCGTTCGAGCCCAGGTAAGGTTCTTCGCGTAGCGTCGAATTAAACCACATGCTCCACCGCTTGTGCGGGCCCCCGTCAATTCCTTTGAGTTTTAACCTTGCGGCCGTACTCCCCAGGCGGCTCACTTAATGCGTTAGCTGCGGCACGGAGGGGGTCGATACCCCCCGCGCCTAGTGAGCATCGTTTACAGCTAGGACTACCAGGGTATCTAATCCTGTTTGCTCCCCTAGCTTTCGAGTCTCAGCGTCAGTAAGGGCCTAGACATCCGCTTTCGCCTTCGGCGTTCCTCCCGATATCTACGCATTTCACCGCTACACCGGGAATTCCGATGTCCCCTACCCAACTCTAGACGCCCAGTATCCATCGACCGCTCCCAGTTGAGCCGGGAGATTTCACGACGGACTTGAGCACCCGCCTGCACTCGCTTTACGCCTAGTAATTCCGAATAACGCTCGCCACCTACGTCTTACCGCGGCTGCTGGCACGTAGTTAGCCGTGGCTTATTCGCCGGGTACCGTCAAATCCTTGCGGACTTTCTTCCCCGACAAAAGAGGTTTACATCCCGAAAGACTTCATCCCTCACGCAGAGTTGCTGGATCAGGCTTTCGCCCATTGTCCAAAATTCCCCACTGCTGCCTCCCGTAGGAGTGAGGCCCGTGTCTCAGTGCCTCCGTGCCCGTCCGGCCTTTCAGCCCGGGTACCCGTCATAGCCTTGGTGAGCCGTTACCTCGCCAACAAGCTGATGGGCCGCAAGCCCCTCCTCGAGCGATTCTTGCGAACCTTTCATCCAAACGCGATGCCACGCCCGGATAATACGACGCATTAGCACGCCTTTCGGCGCGTTATTCGCCTCTCGAGGGCAGGTTGCTTACGTGTTACTCACTCGTCTGCCGCTAAACCGACTCTTGATGTAATCTCAAATCGGTCCCGCTCGACTTGCATGTGTTATGCACTCTGCCAGCGTTAATTCTGAGCCAGGATCAAACTCTCCATTTAAAGGGTATCCGGTCTTTTTTGAGGAGCCCGGACGACTGCCTAAAATGGTTCGCTTGAACTATGCGTCAACCCCGCTCCGATGAAGGAGCGAGTCGACACACCTTATTTCCTTTCATCCTTTCCGGACCCTTACGAGCCCGGATCAGGACGCCCATTGACCCGCAAATTTTTTCAAAGAGCAAAAGCTACCGCTGGACCTTTCCTTCAGGCCGACGATAACTTTTTTTATTTTGTCCGGCGCCCTAAGGCTCCGGTTACGAACTTCCGTTCATCATATCACGAACGCCCGATAAGTGTCAAGCGTTTTTTCGCGCGGCGAAAAAAATTTTTCGCGGCCGCTCGGCAGGCGCGCCAGCGTCAGAGCCGCGACAAGAATCGCGCCGCGCCAAGGACGCGGATGCCCCCGACAGACGCCGGCCCGCGCGAGGGCTCCTCGCGGGAAATGAGCGCGGCGTGGGCGGGCTTGAGGCGCTCGTGGAAATAGCGCAGATGCGGGCTCGGGGCCTGGGCCGAGAGCTTGGCCTCGGCCAAAAGAAAGGGACGGCGCGACTCGGCGATCAGGAAATCGGCCTCGCGCTTTTCCTTGTCGCGCACGTAGTGGAGCTCGAAATCCCCCAGCCCCCAATCGTTCCACGCGTCGACGAGCTTGCGCAGATGGACGGCGACCATGTTCTCAAAGCGCGCTCCCGGGTCCGCCACCTCCGAGTAATCGAAGAGATAAATCTTGGCCTCCCGCCGCAGCGCGCGCGCCAGGCGGCCCGCGTAGGGGCGGATCTCGAAGAGGTAGTAGAGCCGGGCCAGGGTTTCCACCCACGTCCGGACGGTTCCGAAGGCGACGCCCACGTCCTCGCTCAAGGCGTTCAAGGAGAGGGGCGAGCCCACGCGCTCGGGCAACAGGGCCGCGAGGGTTTCCACGAGGCCGATATCGCGGATGCGGGTCAGATCGCGCAAGTCCTCGCGCAGGATCAAATGGCGGCGGGCGCGCCTCCAGCGGCGCAGCCGGCTCTCGCTCGCCGCGAAAAGCGGCTCCGGGAAACCGGTGAAGCGCTCGAGGTCCGCGAGGGCCCGCCCGGCCCCCGCGGGAGGAGGCTCCATCGCCTCGCGCCAGAGGGCCCCGGGCGCGGGCACGCCGCCGCGATCGGGGGCCAGGATCTCTCCCAGCGTGAAGGGGTGGAGGCGGTAAAGCCCGTAGCGCCCGAAGAGGGAGTCCCCGCCGCGCTGATAGACGTCCAAGCGGCCGCTTCCAGTGACGATGATCTCGGCCTCGGAGCCGGCGGCGTCGTAGAGCCCTTTAAGAAAGCGCTTCCAGCGGGGATACTTATGAATCTCGTCCAGGGCCACGCGCGCGTGGCGCCCGGCGGGGGCGGCGGACCAGAAGCCCTCCGGGCGGGCCAGGATCGCCCGGCGCTGGCTCTCCACGTCCCAGTTGAAATAATTGCCGCCCTGCCCGACCTCCCCGAGGAGGGCGCGAGCGAGCGTGGTCTTGCCCACCTGCCGCGGCCCCGCGACGAAGGCCATCTTGCGCTCCTCGCGCAGCAGGCGCTCGACCTCCCCGGCTAGGTAGCGCATGAGATAAGTTTATAGGTCTCTGAAAAAAAGTCAAGACTTTTTTTCAGGAATATGAAAAGGACGGGACCCGCGAATTGCCGCCGCTTGTTTCGGGACATGGGTCAGGTTGAGGCCCGAAAAGGAGTCTATCATTCCGCGGCGGCGAGAAAATTTTTTGGGGACAAAAACGAACCGGAGCGCAGGCGCAGCGCCACGTGGACGAGCCCGATGAGAACGGGGACCTCGACGAGCGGCCCGATGACCGCCGCGAAGGCCGCCCCGTGGCCGATGCCGAAGGTCGCGACGGCGACGGCGATGGCCAGCTCGAAGTTGTTGGATGCCGCCGTGAAAGAGAGCGCGCAAGCGACCGGGTAGCGCGCCCCGGCGCGGCGGCTCAGAAAAAAAGAGGCGAAAAACATGATCAGGAAGTAGCCCAGGAGCGGGATGGCGATGCGCAGCGCGTCCAGCGGCGACTCCACGATGCGCCGTCCCTGGATGGAGAACATAGCGACGATGGTAAAGAGAAGCGCGATCAGGGTGATGGGACTTATCGCCGGGATAAAGCGGCCGTGATACCACTCTTTCCCGCGTCGGGAGACCAGAAGGAAGCGCGTCGCCATGCCCGCCAGGAAGGGAATGCCGAGGTAGACGAACACACTCTTGGCGATCTCCCCCATGCCGATGTTCACCACGGCCCCGGCCAGTCCGAGCTTGGCGGGCAGGAAAGTGACGAAGAACCAGGCAAAAACCGAAAAGAACAGCACCTGGAAGATGGAGTTGAAAGCCACCAGGCCCGCGCAGTATTCCGCATCGCCCTGGGCCAAATCGTTCCAGACGATGACCATGGCGATGCAGCGCGCCAGGCCGATCAGGATGAGGCCGATCATGTACTCGGGATAGCCGCGCAGGAAAATCACGGCCAAGACGAACATCAAGACGGGTCCGATGATCCAGTTCTGGATCAAAGAGAGCGCCAGGACCTTCTTGTCCGCGAACGCCCGCCCGAGCTCCTCGTAGCGGACTTTGGCCAGGGGCGGATACATCATGAGGATGAGCCCGACGGCGATGGGAATAGAAGTGGTCCCGAGGCTCGACGCCGCGTTGAACGAAGCCGCGGCCGACGGGAACAGCCAGCCCAACCCCACTCCCGCGGCCATGGCCAGGAATATCCATAAAGTCAGCCAGCGGTCGAGGAACGACAGCTTCGACGCGATAGGCACACCGTTCGTCATGGGCGGTCCTCTGTCATCAGGATTTCCGGCAGGCCTTCCACAAAATCATGGATCTGGCCGCGGACGCGGCGAAACGCGGCCAAAACCTCCTCCTCGCTTCCCTTCGCCGCAGCGGGGTCCTCGAAATCTCGATGGACGACCTTCGTCTTTTTAGGAAAGAGCGGACAGCTTTCCCGCGCGCTGTCGCAAAGCGTGATGACAAAATCGAAATCGATGTTCTTGAGAGCGCGGACATGCTTCGACGCTTGGGCAGATATATCCACGCCCGCTTCTTTCATCACCAGAACCGCCAAGGGATGGAGACCATGGGGCTCTACGCCCGCAGAATAGACCTCGAACTTGTCCCCATGAAGGCGGCGAGCCCATCCTTCCGCCATCTGGCTGCGGCATGAGTTCCCCGTGCACAGAAAGAGCAGACGTTTCGTCATAGCGCGCGACGCTTGCAGAGCCGGTTGAAAAGCGCCTTCAAGGGCATTCTCGAAATAGCTTGCAGACGCCGCCGGTCTCCGGCCAGACGGGGGGATCTCCCCAGGCAAGACCCCGCCCACTTTCGCGCATCGGCCGCGGGATGTCCCTTCGCCGGCTTCGCTATCCGGCAATAAATCCAGCGGCCTTCCTTGTGGGTTTCGATCAGCCGGGCGTTTTTGAGAATAGTGAGGTGTTTCGAGATGGTTGATGGAGCCAGATCAAGCACCTCTGTTATCTGGCAGACGCATAAGGGTTGACGTTCCAACAATGCCAGGATGCGCATGCGGCTCTCGTCCGCAATCGCCTTTGAAACCGACAGGAAGTCGCGGAGCCCCGGATCGCTCATGATTTATATTTCGCCATTTAGCGTATTATAAAAGACTTCCCCGCGCGGGCGCAAGGAATCAATATTTTGAAACGAACCTGAGAATCGGTTCGCCCCGCGCTAAACGCGCGACAAGCGAGCGGGCGCGAGCGCTTTAACTTTTAATATGCGATAGAATTCTGCGTTGGGCGGCGTTTAGGCGCTCGCCGCTTGGATTCCCTTTCCAAATTGTCCGCAGCCCTTCGGAAACGAGCCGCATTTGCCTGGCGAAGCGGCGGCAATGGCGGCACATGAACAGATGAACGCGCACGCTCAGCCCTGCCCGCCAAGAATCTCCCTTGAACTCTCCGTGGGCGAGCTTCAATGCCACTTCTCTGCATGGCGGAATGAATTTATGCATCATGGGGAGAGGCTCCAATTCCGCTCCAGGCACTCGCGGAGCTTCACGCGCGCCCGAAACAACAGCACCCGCAAATGAGTCGGGGAGATCCCCAAGATGTTACAAACGGACTCCGGACTTTCTCCATCCGTCTCCTTGAGGAAAAAAGCCGCACGCTGCTGGGTCGGCAGGGCCTTAGCGCACCGTTCGATGATCGTCTTGATTTCCCGTGTGAGCGCCGCATCATACGGGCCCTGAGGCGGGGCGGACCATAGGCCGCTCGAGTCGAATCGCTGGTTGAAGACTTTCTCGATGTCGTCCGTTCCTTCCTCGCGCCAGAGCTTCTGCCGCAAGGTCGAGGCTTTGTTGTAGAGAATGCCGAAGAGATAGGTCTTTAGTTGCGAGCGCCCCTCGAAGCGATCCACGGCCTCAAGGAAAGCGACGAAGGTATCCTGGGTCAACTCCTCCGCGTCCGCTTCCGAAAATCCCATGGCGAAGGCCGCGGCCATCAGCGGATGCGTATGGGTTTTTACGAGATCTTCGAGCACGCCCTCGCGGCGCTCCTTGATCCCCCTTATCTGCTCTTCGATGGGCGTGACGGACATGATCTCCCGGGCCGAAGATCATTATATGAGATCGGCGTCCATCAGAGGCGTGTAACGTTTCGGCGGCCTCCCATACTCATGGATGCCGGGAAAAATAAAGCCGCAGAGGAGGGGCTCATGTCACTGATGTGTCCGATGGGAGGCTGCAAAGCGAAGGGTGGGATGTGCGCGCACGAGATCATCATGGGGCTGATGGTCGTGGCGGCCGTGGCCTACTTCTTAATCCGCCGCTTCGCATGACGGCGCGAGACATGCCGATGAACGCGGCACTCAAAGCCGTCCTGGGCGTGATCCTCGGGGGAGCGGCAGGATTCGGCTGGTATCGACTGGTCGGTTGCCCGACCGGGACCTGCCCGCTATCGTCCAATCCCTACGTCAGCACGATCATCGGCATCGTGATTGGACTGACGTGGTCCTTGAATTGAGACGGCCCGTGCGCGCTCGCGAGTTTACTTGGCTTGCGTCTGTGACGGCGGCATGGGGCACATCCCGGTGCATCTTGAGACAACCCAGATGCCCGCCCCCACGGCGGCCGCTACGACAGCGATGATGATTCCTTTTCGCATGAATTCCTCCTTAACGCCTCATGAATAGATGCCCAAGACAGCACAAGGAAACGGCCGCGATGGCGGCGATGATGGCCCACGGGCCGCTTTGCTCCATCTTCGGGACAAAGGACTTTCCCAAGCCTTGGGAACGGGCCGGCCTCGCGACCGGCCCGTTCCCGCCCGATCAGGCGATCGGCTTGGCGTGAGCGATGAGGGCGTTGTACTCCTCGACGCTCATCGCCATCCGGCCCTTCTCGGGCTTCGCCGGATCATGGATGACGACTTGGCCTTCCTCGGGCGCGTAGTCGACCACCGGGCAGTGGTCGCACCCCGCGCACCACTGAGAGCCTTCATAAACGCGAACGGTCTTCATTGTCGTTTTTCCTCCCTTCGTTTTCATTCCGCGCAGCAGGAGAGCTTCGTCGCGTCCTTGAAGAACCCCTGCGCGCAAATCTTGAGCGCCTCCGACAAGGTCGGGTAGACGTGCAGCGTCTCGGCCAGGGTTTGGGCCGTGGCGCCGAACTTAAGCGCCATCACCGCCTCGTGGATGAGTTCTCCGGCCTGCGGCGCCAAGATATGCACGCCCAGGAGCTTGAGCGAACCCTCCTCCGCGACGATTTTGACGAGGCCGCGCTCGTTCAACATGACCTCGGCCCGGGGAACCCAATGGAAGTCCAAAATGCTGACGCGGACCTTCAGGCCGCGCTTTCGGGCCTGTTCTTCCTTCAAGCCCACGGAGGCGAGCTCGGGGTCCGTGAAGATGGCGTAGGGCACGAGGCTTTGATCGGCTTTGCGCTCGCAGCATCCTTCCACGGCGTTTTGAGCCGCCACCGTCCCCTGGTGGGCCGCCGTGTAAACGAACTGCCAGGGGCCGACGCAGTCGCCCGCGGCGAAAATCCCGTCCACCGAGCTCCGCATCATCTCGTCCACCTTGATGTAACCCCGCGAATCGAGGGCCACCCCGATTTTCTCGAGGTCGAGGCCGCGCGTGTTGGGCCGCCGGCCGGTCGCCACCAAGAGCGACTCGGCTTGGAACTCCTTGATTTTTCCCCCGGGCATTTCGGAGCTGATGACGATCCGATCCCCTTCCTTGCGGGCTTTGACGACTTTCGAGCAGGTGCAGATGTCGATACCCTCTTCCTTGAGGTATTTCCCCAAGGCCTCCGATATCTCGGGCTCCTCCAGGGGAGCCACGCGGCCCATGATCTCGTGGATGGCCACCTGGACCCCGAAACGGGAAAACATCTGGGCCAGCTCCAATCCGACCGCGTTGGCCCCCAGCACGATCATGGAGCCGGGCCGTTTTTTGAGCTCCAGGGCCTCCGTGCTGGTCAGATAGGGGACTTGATCCAGCCCCTCGATAGGCGGGATGAACGCCGAGGAGCCGGTCGCCACGATGATTTTGGGGGCGCGCAGCTCCTGGGAGCCGATTTCCAGCCGGTCCGCCGCGAGGAAGCGCGCCCGGTGATTGATGAAGCTGATGTTCTTGTGATACTTCAAGATGTCCCAGTACTTGGCGTTTCTGGCCCAGCCGATGAGGGCGTCTTTTTTCTCGATGAGCTTGGCGAAGTCGAGCTTCGAGCGCGAAAGCTTGAATCCCGGGAAGGGGTTGGCCTCGGCCATGTGGTAGATTTCCGCCGCCCGGATCAAGTGCTTGGTCGGCACGCAGCCGCGGTTAAGGCAGGTCCCCCCGATGACTCCCTCCTCGACCACGGCGACGCGGGCGCCCAGCTCCGAGGCCTTGATCGCCGCCGCGAACGCCCCCGAACCCCCGCCCACGATGATGAGATCGAACTCCGTCCGCCCGTCCCAAAAATTCCTCGCCTCTGGCGCGCCGTCTCGGCTCATGATTTCTTCCCCGGTTTTCTGATCTTGGTTTCGCAGGCCTTGTCGTCGCCGGCTCCGCAGCCGCATCGGCAATCCTTGCCGCAGAGGCAGGCCTCCTGCTCGCAGCGGCAGCAGGGACAACCGTTTTTTCCCGTGTTGTTCTCTTTTCCTGGGACCTTTTTCTTAATCATGGCTTCCTCCTGGAATCCGCTCCGGCAAGAGCGGCTTGATACCCGGCGGCCTTGACGGCGGCGATGAGCTTTTTGACGTTGAGCTTCGTTCCTCGCACGACGGCCGTTCCCTGATCGAAGTCGACCCGGGCCAAGGAGACGCCGGGAACCTTCTTGAGCTCCTTTTCGATCCCCGAGGCGCACATGGCGCAGTCCATCCCGCTCACCTTCAAGATCACGGTTTCAAGGCTGTTGCCGTTCTGGGTGACGGGGTCCGCCGCCGTTTTGCCTTTCATCAGGGCCGACAACATGCGGGGGGCGGACATGACCCCGACCGCGGCGATGGCCGCGGCCCACAGCAGGGCCTTGGCCTTGGGGCTTGCCGAGGAGACGCGGCAGCTCCCGTCCTCGCAGGTCTCCTCGCGCTTGCGGTAGGTGAAGTAAAACGCCGCCGCTAAAAGAACCAGCGTGGCGGCCATGAAAAGCGGCCGGTATTGATCGAGGACCGCGAACGCCCCCACGCTTCCCAAGCCCAAGGCCGCCAGGATGAGCGGCCCCAGGCAGCACGCCGACGCCGCGATCGCCGACAGAACCGCTCCCGCAAGGCTCCATTTCCTGTTTTCCATGGCGCTATCTCTCCTTAATAAATACTGTTCCCTCTGTTTCCGTCCCGCGCGGGACCGGCTACGGTCTCCAGGATGGGACAGGAATCCGTCGTCCCCTCGGCCGCGCAGGTCCGAATCAAGCGTTGCAGGATCGTCTCGATCGCCCGGAGGCCCGCGATTTTCTCGCGCACGTGGTCGAGCCTCGCTTGCGCCTGGCGGCGGACCTGGGCGCATTGGGCCTTGCGGCCGACGCGCAGGCGCAAAAGGCGGGCGATCTCCGCCAGCGAGAAGCCGAGGCCCTGGGCGTTCTTGATGAACTGGAGCCTCCTGACGGCCTCCTCGCCGTAGAGCCGATAGCCCGATTCCAGGCGATCGTCCGGTTTCAGGAGCCCCCGCCGCTCGTAGTAGCGCAGGGCCTGGATGCTCGCTCCGGCCCGCTTGGCCGCCTTCCCGATCGTCAATCCGCTGCGCATGCCCGGACCCTCATACTCACAGTATAGACCCTATACCAAGGTATAGAGTCAAGGGCCTTGGAAAAATCCAAATCCTCAAGCAAGGCCCGGGGCTAAAGAAATAAAATACCTTGCGTCCCGACGGTGCGGCGAGCGTGTTCCGCCGCGACGGGCCGCAGCATGCCCCTGATCTCTTTCTCGAAGCCGGCGGCATCGGTCTGGCCGACGTGCTTGGCGCGCAGGCGGCCTTCGCGGTCGATCAAGAAGGCGACTGGCAAGCCCAGAATCCCACCGAAGCTCTCGGCAAGCCGCGCATTGCCAAGCGCCACGGGGTAGTTCATCTTGAATCGGGCATAGAATTGACGCACCGGCCGGGGATCGTCGTCCAGCGAGATTCCGACAATCCTCAGGCCTCGCCCGCCATATCGTTTCTGAAGCTTCACGAACTCTGGGATTTCCGCCTGGCATGGGCCGCACCAAGTGGCCCAAAAGTCGAGCAGAACCACCTTGCCGTTGTAGTCGGACAGCGCAAACCTGCGCCCGTCCAGATCGGTCAAAACGATGTTCGGAGCCGGTTCCAGGTTTGCGGGCGCGCCGTGAGCGCCGAGGCCATGGCGCGCAGCGATCCAGGCTGCGGCGATCAGCGCGGCCGCGCCGATGATGCCCAGGGTCCTAAGCCTTCGGCCCGCGTCCATCACTTTTATTTGGCAACCGGATAACCATTCTCCACCCAATCCGCGCCGAAGTTGCGCGCCATCCACAGCGCCTTCACGTTCGTAAATCCCATGGCGCGCAAGGCGGCATAGGCTGGCTTGATGTTGGGGCAGTGATTCCAAGGGCAGCAGCCGCAATAAATGATGATGGGGGTTTTTCGCGATAGGGTTTTGACGCGCGCGCGCAGACGGTTCAATCCGGCTTCCTCGGAGGCGGGGCCGAGATATCGCGAGCCTGGAATATGAGCCTGCTCGTAGAGCACGCGGAAGCCGATTTGAATAACGAGCGGTTTCGGCCCTTTTGCCGGCTTGCGCAGGAGTTTCGCTAATTCGGCCGGTTGAATCAATGGCGGCTTGTCCGCCGGGGCATGATTCATGCTCCACGCGCGAGCCCATGGCGATAACACGGCGGCCGCCATGACCGCGATGATTATCCTCGATCGAGTCTTCATGATCAGAGCCTCCTAAGCGAAACGGAGACGCCCTTGGCCTTGGCTCCCAGGTTGAGGGCCAGCCTGAGAGCTTCGCGCCTGGGGCCGAAGGGACTCAGCCACCATTTCTCAAAGAGCGCTTTTCCCCAATGCCAGGAGCGGGTGGGTTTATGAAGCGTCATGGCGGGGCCGCCTTCCGCGTAGAAATCGCCGCTCCCGAAGGCCGCCGCGCCGTTTCCCATCTCGATGGCGCACCAGCCGCCGCCGTCGAAACGCGCGCCGGACGCGCGGCCCTCGATGTCGGCCAGAATATTGGCCGCCACGACCTCGGCCTGGATATGCGCGAAGATGCCGGCCTTGGGCAGGGCCTTGCCCCCGGCGATGGGGACCGCCGCCGCGTCGCCTATGGCGTAGATGCCTTCGTGTTTCGCGGCGAGCGTTCCCGGGTCCACCGGAATCCAGCCCGCCTCGTTGGCGAGCCCTGAGTCCCGGACCGCCTTCGGCGCCTGATGCGCGGGCACCCCGATGAGGAGATCGCAGGCCTCGCTCTTGCCGTTCTCGAAGACGAGATTCTTTCCATCCGGTTCGATTCTCGTCACCTTGTGGTTCGGGTAAAATCGGATGCCTTTAGATTCCAGCAGGCCCTTGAGGGCCTCGCCGACCTTCTGGCCCGCCGTCGGCATGGGGAACGGCTCGGGGGTGAAGACCGACACCTCCGCGGGCTTGCCCCTCGTCTTGAGAAAGTCCTGAATCAGGAAGGCGGCCTCATACGGGGCGGCCGGGCACTTGAACGGAGAAGAGACGATGAGAACGGCGACCTTCCGGCCGGAGAATGTCTCCAAGGATTCCCGAATCCGAGAGCTTCCCTCAAGCGTGTAGAGATTGAGCGCCGTCTCCTCAAATCCAGGGACCTTCTCGGGAGCCAAGTCGGCCCCCAGGCTGACGATCAGGTAATCGAAGCTCATCGGACCGGCGGAGGTTTTCACTTCCTTCTTGGCGGGATCAATCATCAGGATATCCGCTTGGACGAGTTCCACGCCTTTCCTCAACAGGGCCGCCAGGGGTCTTTGGATATCGCGAGGATTCCTTTTGCCGACGATCAGCCACAAAAATGAGGGAGCGAAGGCGAACTTCCTTTGCCTGTCCACCAGGACGACGCGGTGCCGTCCGCCGAAATGCAGGGCCAGCGCATTGGCGGCGGCTTGGCCACCGATGCCGCCGCCCAGGATGAGAATCGTCTTGCGCTCCATTTTCAGCCTCCTAAAAAGTCAGTACCTTGTCGGCCCAGATGGTCCAGTCGGCCAGCTCGGCTAAGGTGCTTCGCTTGGCCCCCTCGGCAAGTTCGCCGTCGGCCAGGCCTCGCGCATCCATGCAGGTGCCGCAAACGCCCACTTCGCCTTTACTGCGGGCGACGTTTCCGAGCATCACCTCGACGTTGTAGTACCCCTGTGGCATCTTTTGCCCCTTCTTGGCGCAGGCGGCCGCGTCGCCGATCAGGAACACCTTGACCTCCTGGCCTTCCCGCTTGGCCAGGGCTCCGGCGAGGCGAAAGGCGTTGTAGCTCCTTTCCGTGCCGTAAGGCGGATCGTTCAAGATAAACAAAGCTTTCATCTCTAATTTCTCCTTGGAATGGATCGCCGAATTTCTGCGACGTGCTCGTTTCGGCGGAACTTGGACGACGTTTTATGGCCTACAAGGGCATCGGCACATCTTCTCGTGGGCGGCACGCGCATTCCCGCAGCAT
>DAHVWT010000050.1 GCA_027327915.1 Elusimicrobiota bacterium | reverse complement strand
TAATTGTTAATATATTAACAAAATGATTGCCACGGGCGATCCCTCGGCGGAGGGCCTCTACCGTCGCCGCTTCGCGGAGCATTCGAGGCGCTACCGCCACTTTGACATGGACTCCGCCGTCTTCATTCTCCGGCTCGTCCTAGCCTACGCGACGATCAAAAACCGCCTGTCGCGCCGGATCCGGGGGCGGGGAATGACGCTCGCCGGCCTCAACATCATGAGCCTCCTCGAGCAGGGGGAGGGGCGGTCCTTGCCCCTTCATGAGATCAGCCGGCTGATGCTGGTAAGCCGTGCCAACATCACGCAGGTCATGAACGGCCTCGAGAAAAAGGGCTTCGTGCGCCGGGAGCATTCGGAGAGCGATCGCCGCCTTTGCGTCGCTCGGCTCTCGCACCGGGGCCTGTCCTGGCTCCGGGAATTCTGGCCGGGTCACTACACCGAGATCGGCAGGATTTTCTCCGGGGTTTCCGCGGCCGAGAAGCGGCGCCTGAGCGCCGGACTCGGGAAAATCATCCTGAATCATGGCGGCCATGATGAGGAGTAGGTCTCTCGCGCCGGCGGCCGCGATGATCGCGACCGCCTTTCTCCGGGCGCCCGCGCCGGCGGCCCAGCCCGCGCCCGCTTTGGCGGCGGGCCAGCCGAAGCCGCTTGTCTTATCGATCGCGGACGCGATGGCGCTCGCGATCCGCAATAATATTCAAGCCCGGCTTGCCCGGGCGGGAACGATCGGGGCGAAGGGCCGCGTTCTGCAGGCGGCATCCGCCCTGCTCCCGCAGGTCACGGCGTCCGCGTTCCAGAACAGGCAGTATAAGTTCAACCTCGACGCCGAGGGCTTCAACCTCATCAAATTTCCCGGCGCCTCCCTCCCCGCGGCGCTGGGGCCTTACAACATCTTCGACGCGCGCGCCCAGATCACGCAAAATCTCTTCGACCTCTCGGCCTGGAACCGCACTTGGCAGAGCGAGGCCGCCCGGAAGGCCATGGACCTCGACCTGCGCCTGGCGGAGGACAACGTCGCCGCCGCGGCCGCGATTGCCTATGTCGAGGTCCTGCGCGCGGCGCGCGACCTGGACGCGGCTCGGGCGGACCTCGAGTTGGCGGAGAGCCTGCTTAAGCTCGCGCGGGACAAATACGAGGCCGGGACGGCGGCTTCCATCGACGTGACCCGCGCCGACAATCAGAGGGCCCAGAACAAGATGCGCCTCATCGACGCCGAGGTCGCCAACAATGAATCCGCGATCCGCCTCAAGCACGTCCTGGGCATCCCCATCGCGACCCCGCTGACCCTTTCGGATTCCCTCGATTTTAAGACGGAGAGTCTGCCGGCGGTCTCGACCGCCGTGGCGCGGGGCTTGGCGCGACGCCTTGAGATCAAGATCGCCGACGAGCGGGTGAAGGCGGATGAGCACGGGGTCCGGGTGGCCCAATTCCAGCGCTTGCCGACCCTCACCGCGCACGGCGACTACGGTTGGAGCGGCAATACGCCGTCACAGAACGTTATCCCGACGGGCTCGGCCGGGATCAATCTCGCCATGCCTCTCTTTGCCGGCGGCCGCATCTTCGGAGACGTCCTCGTGGCCAAGCAGGCGCTCGAGGAGGAAAAGAGCCGGCTCGACGACATCTTCCTCCAAGTGGAGCAGGACGTCAGGAGCTCCTGGGACGAATCGCGCGCCGCCGTCGAGCGCGTCTCGGCGGCCGTCACGGCCCGGAAGCTCTCGAAGGATGAGGTGGCTCTCGCGCGCGACCGCTACAGGGCGGGTGTGGGGGACAACATCGAGGTCATCACGGCTCAGACGAGCCTCTCCGAGGCGGAGGCCCAGGAGCTCTCGGCCCTCGCCCGTTATCACGACTCCCGGGTGAGTTTCGCCCAGGCCTTGGGCGCCATCAGGGATTTCAAGTATTGAGGATTGAACATGGACAATCAAAACGGAAATAACGCCGCCCCGAACGTCAAGAAAGGGCGTCGCGCGTGGATCGCGCTGGGGGGAAGCGTCATGGCGGCGCTTGCCATCGGAGGCCTTTGGTACCTCATCTACGCGCGCTGGCACGAGTCGACGGACGATGCGGAGATCGATGCCCACGTCGCGACCGTCGCGACCCGCATACCGGGCCAGGTGATCCGCATTTACTTCGACAACAACCAGCATGTCCGGAAAGGCGATATTCTCGTCGATCTCGACCCGAGCGACTACCGGGTGGCCAGGGACGAGGCGCGGGCCGCTCTCGAGGCGGCCCTGGCGCGTTCGCAGCGGGCCGCTCTCGACGAAAAGCGTATGGCCCGTCTTTTCCGCAAGAACCAGGTTTCCAAGCAGGAATACGACCACGCCGTGCAGGACGCGCGCGCGGCGAAGGCGGACGCGGATCTCTCGAAATGGCGGCTGGATCAGGCCGAGCTCAATTTGTCCTACTGCCGCATCGCATCCCCCGAGACGGGCACCGTCGACAAGCGCGCGGTCGAGGTCGGCAACTACGTTTCGGCGGGCCAGGCCGTCATGGCCGTTGTCCCCCGGGAGGTCTGGGTGACCGCCAACTTCAAGGAGACGCAGTTGGGATTGATGCGCCCGGGCCAGCGGGTCAAGATCTACATCGACACCTATCCGGATCACGTCTTTCACGGCCATGTCGACAGCATCCAGCGCGGCACCGGAGCCGCCTTCAGCCTCATGCCGCCGGAAAACGCGACGGGCAACTTCGTCAAGGTCGTGCAGCGGGTGCCCGTCAAGATCGTCTTCGACTCGACCGACGGCTATTGGCTCGCGCCCGGCATGTCGGCCGAGCCCGTCGTGGATCTCAAGTACATGTCCTCGGCGTCCACCGTTTCCCTCACGGGTCCCGGCGTGCGCCCGGGAGCGCTTTAAGCGCTAAAAAGAGGAAACGCGCATGCCGGACGGGCATTCTCCGAGCGATTGGAAGCCGACGCATTCCCCGTGGCTCGTCGCGGTTTCCGTTTTGCTCGCGACCTTCATGGAGGTGCTCGACACGTCGATCGCGAACGTCGCCCTTCCGCACATCGCGGGCAGCCTCTCCGCCTCGGTCGACGAGGCGACCTGGGTGCTGACGAGCTATCTCGTCTCGAATGCGGTCATTCTCTCCTCGACGGGCTGGCTTTCCAGCTATTTCGGCCGCAAGAGGTATCTCGCCTTCTCGGTCGGACTCTTCATCCTCTCCTCGGCCCTCTGCGGGATGGCGCAGAGCCTGCCCCAGCTCATCATCGCCCGCATCCTCCAGGGAATCGGCGGCGGGGGGCTTCAGCCGCTCTCCCAGGCGATCCTCCTTGAAAGCTTCCCGCCCCAGAAGCGCGGCGAAGCCATGGCGGCTTACGGCATGGGCATCGTGGTCGCCCCCATTTTGGGGCCGATCCTGGGGGGCTGGATCACCGACAACTACACCTGGCGTTGGATTTTCTACATCAACATCCCGATCGGCCTCGCGGGCCTCATCCTGCAGGAGCTTTTCGTCGAGGACCCGCCGTATATCAAGGAACACAAGGCCGCGACGATCGACTGGCAAGGGTTCGGCATGATGGCTCTGGGGATCGGGCTTCTGCAGGTCGTCCTCGACAAGGGCCAGGAGGCGGACTGGTTTGGCGCCGATTGGATTGGCTGGAGCGTCGCCGTCGCGGTCGTGAGCCTCGTGTCCTGGGTGATCTGGGAGCTGACCCACGACGAGCCGATCGTGAATCTCCGGCTTTTGAAGGATCGCAACTTCGCGACCGCGACCGTCATGGTCGCCTTTTTGGGAGCCGTGCTCTACGGGACGACGGCGATGCTCCCGATCTTCATGCAGACCATGATGGGCTACCCGGCTTTCCAGGCGGGCTACGCCATGATGCCGCGCGGGCTGGGCTCATTTTTCTCCATGCTGATCGTGGGAAGGCTCATCCGTTTCGTTGATCCTCGTCTCCTGGCCGTTCTTGGGTTCGGCGGCGTGGGCGGGAGTTGCTGGGTGCTGAGCCAGATGAACCTGGACGTCGCGCAATCGAACATCACGACGGCTCTTTTTCTCAACGGCTTTTCCATGGGGTTCATCTTCGTCCCCTTGACGGTCCTCTCCTACGCGACCTTGAAGCAGCGCCAGATCTTCCAGGCGACGGGGCTCTATAATCTTCTGCGCAACATCGGCGCCTCGGTCGGCATTTCGGCGATCGTCGCGGTCCAGGACCGCGTCGCGCAGGAGCATCAGGTGGATATCGCCGCCCATCTGACTCCGTTTAGCCCCGCTTTGCACCGGGCGTTTTCGGGGCTTTCCCACATGCTCCAAGGCGCCGTCGGCGCCCACGCCTCGAGGCTGACCGTCCCTATCATCTACGGAGAGCTTCTCCAGCAGTCGTCTCTCCTTGCCTTCATGGACTCCTTCCGTCTGTTGGCGATCATCAGCCTCTCCTGCCTGCCGCTCCTCGCCTTCTTCACGAGGCCGCCTCGGAGCGGCCGCCAACCCACGGCCCCCGCCCACTGACGCGGCTGCTTACCGAAAATTAGCCGTCTTCTGACCGTTTTTGTATGGAGCGCGCTTCCGTCCGGTGGTATAAAGCGGCATGACGATGAAAGACCCGATGGGCCGGGAGGAGGAAATGAAAACGCCGCGGGTTCGTGCGAGCATGATTTGGATGAGCCTGGGGATGGGAGCCGCTCTCTTGGCAATGATGTTTCAGCCCTGCGATGCCGAGGAATCGACCGCGAGCGCGCCATCCCGGGCCCAGGCTGAGGCTATTTTCCAACGCCTGCGCGGCGCGATGATGATTTTGCCGCGCGCCTCTTCGAATCCCTCGGCTTCGCCCACACGCCTTCCGGTGGCGACGAGCCATGTCGCAGGCGTCCCGGTTTCCCTCTCGGCCGCCCCGAAACTCTTGGGTGGATCATCTCCCGCCGCCACGGTCCGTCGCGGCTCCGCCGCCGTACCCCTGCCCATCGGCCTTCTTGCGAAGCCCTATGCCGCGATTGGCGGCTTCGCTCCCATGTCGGCCACGGCCGACCGGTACGCCAACTATATCAATGCCATCGAGGGCATCGTATCGGTGCCGTCTTTTTTCGGGGACCTTTCGTCGGCGGACGCGATTGAGGGGGGCGCCGAGGCCGGAAGCGGCATGGGGACGCTGCTCGACGTCCTGGGCCCCATCGGGGTCGCGGCGGGGGTCCTGGGCGGCTATGAGACGGGGGGCGTCAAGGGGGCCGTTTTTAACGGCCTCGTGGGCGGCGGGCAATACGGAACGGTCGAGGCGATGGAGGCGGCCGGGGTCGACGCGAGCGGGCCCGAGACCTTCGGCATCGGCCTTGCGGTCGGAACGGGCATCGACTTCGGCCTGCGCATGAGCCAATGTGGCGCGACGTGGGCCTGCGCGCAGAGCTGCGGGGTCCAGGCCGTCAAGGATCAACTCCAGCCCTACGTCGACGTCGGCAAATTGGTTTACAACGCCGACCCCCGGGGCTTCAACGCTGCGGGCCAAGCCGTCGCCAGCGCCGCTCAATCGTCCTACAATGCCGGGACCCAGGCCATCGAATCCGCGGGCAACGCCGTCGGACTGGGGGCCCAGACGGATGCTGCCGTCAACGCCGTGTCGAGCGTCGGCCAGGCCGCGGGCAACGCCGTAGCCTCCATCGGTTCCTTGTTCGGCTTGTAGGCCTTGCAGCCGGTAAGGTAGAATCCGTGTCATGGAGGAAAAGCTGGAAACCGTTTTGAGCCACGAAACGCTCGCCGCGAGGCAAAAGTTGCTTTACGAGCCTTTTTACGCGAGACTGATGCTTTTTTTCGCGTGGCTGACGCTGGCATCCGCCGTCATCGGCGGGGGAGCTGTCGCCTTCTCCTTAAAAAATATCGCCCTCGGGGTGTCCCTCATCGTCAAGGGCGTCATCGGGTGGATGGGCCTCTTGGCCTTGAGAACCATCGTCTGTAACCTTGTCAACATCAATGGGGTTCTGGAGGCGCTTTTGCGGCAAAGCGCCGTCCCGGATCAATAGCCAGCCCGCGACCGCACTGTGAAATTCCTGGTCGTCGACGACAGCGAGGCGGCCCGCTTCATGCTCAAAAGCATGCTGGAGACCCTCGGCCATTCGGTCGTCGGAGAGGCGGGATCGACCGAAGAAGCGGTCGAGGCCTACGACAAATACAAGCCCGAGGCGGTGACGCTGGATTTGTCTCTAAGCCGCGGCAACGGCCTTGAGGTATTGAAGGTCCTGCGCGGCAAAGGCGCCGTCGCCAAGGTGATCGTGATCTCCGGAAACTCGCAGAAAAAGGTGCAGGATGAGCTTCGCGCCCTGGGCGCCTCGGGATTTATCTGCAAGCCTTTTAATCTCGAGGAGTTGGCGGCGGCTCTTAAGGAGCTTCAATGAATTCCTCCGAGGACATCCCCCCGCGGCTTCTCAAGATTCTCGAGACCGGAGTCGACCGGGGCGCCGAGCGCCTGGCGAAGATCTCGCGCACGAACTGGATCATCCAGACGGTCTCGGTGCGCTTGGCGCAGATGAGCCGCGTCGCCGCGATGGCCGAGAACGAAGGGACCGACTACGGGATATTCCTTTCGATGGATGGCGGCGGCTTCCTCGTCGTTTTCCCGGAGGCGGAAGCGAAGGCGATGGCCTCGGCCTTCCTGACCCAGACGGAATGGGAGAAGCCGGGCTCGCGCATGGAGGAGATGGCCCTCTCCGAGATCGCCAACGTCGTCGCCAACGCCATCGCCGATCTTTTGGCGGACGCCTGCGGCCGCGCGGTCTTCCTTGCCGCCCCCGTCGCCGAGCGCAAGAAAGCCGTCGATCTGCTGCAGGAGCTGCCCAAGAGGTTCCCGGCCGCCGGGGCCCAGACGCTTCTCGTCTACGCGCATATGTCCTCGTCATCCTTGTCCGCGGACTGCATGGTCGCGATCATCCTCGACGACGACTGGCAGAAGGCGTTGCTGACGGTCGCGGAGGCGGGGAAATAGAGGGAATCGCCGCCAAAGGAGAATAGCATGATATCAACGATTTTGATCGCCATCGTCGTGGTCTTGGCGCTTTCGCTCCGGGTCGTCAACGAGTACGACCGCCTGGTCCTTTTTTTCTTGGGCAGGCTTCAGGGAGTCAAGGGGCCGGGGGTCGTGATCGTCATCCCGGGCATCATGACCGCGCAGAAGGTGAGCTTGCGCATCTTGGTCCACGACGTCCCGCCGCAGGACATCATCACGAAGGACAATATCTCGATCAAGGTGAACGCCGTCGTCTATTTCCGGGTGATCTACCCGGGCAAGGCCATCGTCCAGGTCCAGGACTTCTTTTATGCGACGAGCCAGCTCGCCCAGACGACGCTCCGCAGCGTGCTCGGCAAGATGGAGCTCGACGACCTTTTGACCAACCGCGACAAGATCAACGCCGAGCTCCAGCAGATCCTGGACACCCACACGGAGCCCTGGGGGATCAAGGTCGCCAACGTCGAGGTCAAGAACGTCGATCTCCCGCAGGACATGCTCCGCGCGATCGCGAGGCAGGCCGAGGCGGAGCGGGAGCGCCGGGCCAAGGTCATCCACGCGGAAGGCGAGCTCCAGGCCTCGGAGAAGCTCGGTCAGGCGGCGGCGATCCTGTCCACGAACCCCGCCTCGATCCAACTGCGCTACCTCCAGACCCTCTCCGAGATCGCCTCGGAGAAGAACTCGACGACGATTTTTCCCATCCCGATCGACATCATCTCGATGTTCCTCAACAAAAACGCGGCGGACGGGCGGGGCAAGTAGCGGATGTGGAACCGGCCCTAGGCCTCTACGTCCACGTCCCGTATTGCCGCGTCAAGTGCCACTATTGCGACTTCGCGGCCTTCTCGGGACAGAAGCGCACGGCCGGGCGCTACCTGCGGGCGCTTGAGCGCGAGGCCGGATTTTGGGAGGGCTGCGCCCCGGAAACTCTCTACGTCGGCGGCGGAACGCCCTCGGAGTTGGAGCGCGGGCAGATCGCGGATCTCTTCGGCCTGATTCGCCGCGTTTTTCCCGCCGCCGGCTTCCGGGAGATCAGCTTCGAGGCCAATCCGGAGAGCCTCGATGGCGACAAAATCGCCCTTCTCAAGGAGATGGGGGTCGGCCGGCTGAGCCTGGGGCTTCAAACCCCCGACGACGCGCTCTTAAAGTCGATCGGGCGCCTTCATACGGCGTCGGATTTCCACGGGGTCTTCGGAGAGGCTCGAGCCGCGGGGATAGCCGTGTCGGTCGATCTCATGTATGGCCTGCCGGGACAAACGGCCGCGGGCTTCGGCGCCGGCCTTCGCGAGGTTCTCGATCTCGAGCCCGAGCATCTCTCCCTCTACGGTCTTCAGGTCGAGGACAGGACTCTCTTTGCCCGGCGAGGCGTCGAGTCCGACGAGGAGCTCTGCCGGAGGATGTTCGAGGGAGCGATCGAGGCCCTGACCTTGGCGGGCTACGAGCATTACGAGATATCGAACTTCGCCAAGCCCGGCCATCAATCGAAGCATAACCGTCTCTACTGGAAAAACGGGGAGTACATCGGCCTGGGCTGCGGGGCGGCCTCTTTTTGGAAGGGGCGGCGTTCCACGAATCACGACAGGCTGATCCCTTATATCGAGGCCGTCGAGGCGGGCGCGCGCCCCGTCTCCTTTTCCGAGGAGCTGTCGGGCAAGGACAGGCTGGGCGAGGCCGCGATGCTGGGCTTGAGGCTCGTCTCGGAGGGAGTTTCGGTCGCGGGGGAGATGGGGGAGGCCTTCCATCTCTCGTGGCGCCATTTGGAGGAACAGGGCCTCGTCAGGATCGCCGCCGGCCGGGCGCGGCTCACCGGCGAGGGAGTCTTTCTCGCCAACCGCGCCTTCTCCGAATTCGTCCCCCCTTACCGCGAGGGCGACGGCGCGCCGCACGGGACATTCCATGCTGCCTAAGACTTACGATCCCAAGCCGGTCGAGGAGAAAAGGATCGCCCTTTGGGAGTCCGTCGAGGCTCCCGGCGCCCAGACCGCGAAGGGGAGCTTCGTCGTCGTCATCCCGCCTCCCAATGTCACGGGCGCCCTTCACCTGGGACACGCCCTCAACCTCTCCATCCAGGACGCGCTCGTGCGCTGGCGGAGGCTCCAGGGAGCCCGGACGGTCTGGGTTCCCGGAACGGACCACGGAGGGATCGCGACCCAAAACGTCATGGAAAAGAGCCTCAAGGCCGCGGGCGAGACCCGGATGTCCTTGGGACGCGACGAGTTCGTGCGCCGGCTGCGCTCCTGGACCGAGGAATGCCGCGGCACGATCCGCAAGCAGATGAAGCGGCTTGGCGCGGCGCTCGACTGGGAGCGCGACGCCTTCACCATGGACCAGGATCGGGCGCGGGCCGTCTTCGCGGCCTTCAAGGCCTTGTGGGAGGACGGCCTCGTCTACCGCGGCGAGCGCCTCGTCAACTGGTGCGTGCGCTGCGGGACGGCCCTCTCCGATATTGAAGTCGAGCGCGAGGAGCGCAAGGGCCGGCTCTGGCATATCCGCTACCCCGAGGCGGGAAAGGGCCGGGACTCGGGGCTCGTCGTCGCGACCACCCGCCCGGAGACGATGCTGGGGGACGCCGCCGTCGCCGTCCATCCCGACGACGCGCGCTACCGCGCCATCGTAGGGAAGCGCTTGACATTGCCGCTCGTTGGGCGCGAGATCCCGGTGGTGGCCGACGCGGCGGTCGAGGCCGCCTTTGGGACGGGAGCGGTCAAGGTGACCCCGGCCCATGATCCCGACGACTTCGAGATCGGCGGCCGGCACAAGCTTGCGGCGATCAAGGTGATAGGGCCGGACGGAAAAATGACGGCCGAGGCCGGAGCCTACGCGGGGCTCTCGCGGGAGGCCGCCCGGGACAAGGTGGTCGCCGATCTCGAGGCGGGAGGCTTTCTCGTCAAGACCGAGGACCACCGTCACGCGGTCGGGGTCTGCTACCGTTGCTCGACCACGATCGAGCCCCTGCTCTCCGAGCAGTGGTTCGTGCGCATGGAGGAGCTGGCCCGGCCGGCGCTCGCGGCGATCGAGAAGGGGGATTTCAGGATTTTTCCCGCCAATTGGGAGAAACCCTACATCGAGTGGCTGCGTCGTCTCAAGGATTGGTGCGTCTCGCGCCAGATTTGGTGGGGGCACCGCATTCCCGTCTGGTATTGCCGGACCTGTTACGACGAGCGGGGCGCGGCGCGCCGCCCCGACGCCAAGCCTCAAGTCGGCCTCGAAGCCCCCGCGCGATGCCCGGTCTGCGGCGGGAGAGATTTTTTCCAGGACCCCGACGTGCTCGACACCTGGTTCTCCTCGGCCCTTTGGCCCATTTCCGTCTTCGGCTGGCCCGAGGAGACGGACGATCTCAAGAGCTTTTACCCGACCGACGTGCTCGTGACCGGCTATGAGATCCTCTACCTTTGGGTCGCGCGGATGCAGATGATGGGGCTTCGCTTCCGGAAATCGGTTCCTTTCCGCCATGCGCTCATCCACGGAATCGTGCGCGACAAGAAGGGCCGCAAGATGTCGAAGTCGCTGGGGAACGTCGTCGACCCCTTGGACATGATCCCCAAATACGGCGCCGACGCCCTGCGCTTCTCCCTCTTGTCGCAGGCGCATCCGGGACGCGACATCCCCTTCGCCGAGGATTCCCTGATCGGCCCGCGCAATTTCGCGAACAAGATATGGAACGCGACGCGCTTCGTGCTCTCGAATCTGCCGGAGACGCCCCCCGCGAAGCCCTATGCCGTCTCGGGCGGCTTGGAGCTCGCCGACCGCTGGATCGTTGGCGAGTTCGCGTCGATGCGGCGTTTCCTGGAGGAGAAAATCGAGTCTTACGAGATCGCCTCGGCGGCGGGCGAGATTTACGGCTTCCTTTGGGACAAGTTCTGCGACTGGCATCTCGAGCTTTCGAAGATCCGCCTCCAGGGGGAAGACCCAGCCGCCAAGGAGACGGCCCGCGGGGTGCTCGTCTGCGTGCTCGCGCGGACCTTGAGGCTGCTTTCGCCCTTCATGCCCTTCATCACCGAGGAGCTTTTGGAGGCGCTCGCCCCCTACGTCGGGCGGCTCTCGGAGGAGGATTTAAAGGAGGACTCCAAGTCGCGCGAGGAGATGTCCCGCGTCATCGAGGCGACCTCGGCCCTGCGTTCCTTGCGCGCCCATTTGAATGTCCCGCCGGGGCGCCCCATCCGGGTGACGGCCGTCGGAAACGGCGCCGCCGCCGAGTCCTTGAAGGCCCAGGCGCCCTATCTTCGATTCCTGGCGAAAATCGAGAGCCTCGAATTCTCGGTCTCCGGCGCCAAGCCCGCGCACAGCGCGACGGCGGTCGCCTGCGGGCTCACGTTCTATGTGCCGCTCGAAGGCTTGATCGATCTCGCCAAGGAAAGAGCGCGGCTGGAGAAGGAGTTGGCCAAGGCGGAGTCGGAGCTTCAAAAGATCGCGCTCAAGGCGGAGAATCCCGAATTCCTCGCCCGCGCTCCCGAGCCCGAGAAGGCCCTGGCGCACGCGGCGCGGCAGTCGGCCCGGGACAAAAAGGAAAGCCTCTTGCGCACCCTGGCCGAGCTTGATTAAGCGAGGGCGGGCGCGGCGGGGCGGCTCTTCTTGGCGGCGGCGTAGTCCTTCATGATCTTCTCGGCCGCCTTGAGATCCGCCGCCTTGATTTCCCAGAGGGGCCTGCCGGCGAGCGACTTCTCGAGCGCGAAGAAGAGATCCTCGTCGATGAAGGGCGTGACTTTTCCGCTCTGATACTCGGTTTCCTTCTCCTGATAGAGACCGAGGAAGGTTCGGTCCCGAAACCAAGCCTGGCGGTTCCCGGAGGCGATCTTTTGAAGAAGCGCCCGGCCGGGATTTCTCTGGACGAACTCGAAGAAAAGCCCCGACGGCTTGCGCCCCGGCATGATCCATTCCCCGCTGAAGACCTGGATCAAATCCTCGTCGTCGTCCTTGAGGATCGGCGTGATGAAATTGACCCCGCGCTCGATGGCGTGCTTGTGGAAGGCGAGCAGGTCGCTTGTCCGGAGCGCCACGTGCTGCCAATGGGCGGAGCCGCCGCGGGCCTCGAGCATCGAGCGGACATGCGAGCTTTGGGAGGCGGGCTCCGAGGGTTGGACCACCGCGAAGATCGACTGGCTGAGGGTCTTTCGGGGCGAGCGGTTCTCGCCGATCTTGACCGCGAAGGTCATCGAGCGCTCCTCGGCTTCACCGGGCCAGCGCTTGCGCTTCTCGTAGATGATCCCGGCCTCGTCGACACCGAAGACGATCCGAAAGAGGGCGTAGGCGACGGGGTAGTAGCGCGGCTCGACCAAAAGAGTCATGTGGTCCACGACGAGGTTTTGAAAGGATTTTTTCATCGGTCTCCTCCGGCGATGCATGGAGGACATTATACAACTCGGGAACAAAAAGGGGGGCTCGAGCGTTTATTAAGTAGGCCCCACGGGGCCGGCAAGACGGGAAGGAGGCTGAGATGGAAAACGAGACGGCGAAGATGTCCGGAGTGGCGGAGGAGATGGAGTTCAATGGAAAGCCGGTGCTGGCCTTGAAGCGGGACGAGTGGGACAAATACCCGCTCCGCTTCGGGCTCGGGAAGGCGGCGCTCATCCTGGGGAACCTGGAGGCGATCCGGAGCTTCCAGGCGAGGCATCGGAATCGCGGGGACGTGGCCTGAGCGCGACGGTCATGGGGCCCCGGCGAGTTTCCGCGCCGCCGGGGCTCTATTGACGAGCCGAAAGGAGGGGCTATACTATGGCGAACATTCCAGAGATGATCAAAAACGCCGCGCGCAAAGTGACTCTCGATCTCATCTACGAAGTCGTGGATGAGAGGACGCGCGAACTCAAGTCGGAGATCGCGGGCATGCGGACGGAGCTCAAGTCGGAGATCGCGGGAGAGATTGGAGGCCTTAGAGGCGAGATCAAGGAGCTCCGCCAAACGATGGACCATCATTACTCCCAGATCAACGGCCGCATCGACCAGCTCTATCACCTCTACGCGGAATTTCTCCGCGACCAGCGCCGCGCGGGATAGGAGCCGCCCCCGGATGGCGGCCCTCCTCGCGGCCGGCCTGCTCCTTCGTTTCTGGCGTCTGGGCGCGCGCTCCCTGTGGTTTGACGAGGCGAAAAGCCTCGTCGTCGCCTCGGCGCCGCTTTCCGGCATCGCGGCGCGGGCCCGGTCCCTGGAGGGGGTCCCGCCGCTTTATTTCTGCCTTCTTCACGGCTGGATGTCGGTCTTCGGGGCGTCGATCTGGTCTCTGCGGCTTTTCTCCGCGCTCGCCGGCGCCGCGTCCCTGGCCGTCTTCGCGAGGCTCTGCCGCCGCGTCGTCCCCGAGCGCGCGGCCTTCGCCTTTTTTCTAGGCGCTTTTTCCTCCTACTGGATCTTCATGGCCCAGGAGGTCCGCGTCTATTCCCTTTATCTTCTCGCGAGCCTCCTTTTGACGGACGCCCTCGCGGGGCTCATCGAGAAGTGGTCGGCGCGCGGGGCCGCGGCCTACGTCCTGGCGGGGGCTTTCGGGCTTTATCTGCACCCCTATTTTTTCTTCGCCCTCGCGATCTCGGCCCTCTACGGCGCGGGCCATTGGAAGCGCTCCGGGACGCGGCGGCTGGCCGTTTGGGCCGCTCTTCATGCCGCCGTTTTTCTCGCCTATCTTCCCTGGCTGCCCTCGCTTCTCTCCCAGATGTCCCGCCCGGACAACGCCCTTTTGCGCGCGCCGATGACGCTTTCCGCCTACGGCGGCGTCCTCGCCGGATTTTTCTTCGACGTGCCCTTCCTCGACCTCCTCGTCAAGGCCCCCCGGCCCCTCTTGGCGGCTCTCGCGGTGCTGACCCTCTCGTCGGCGGCCTTCGTCCTGGCGCGCTCGCCCGGCGACCGCTGGGGCCGATTCCTCGCCTTCCCGATCGCGGCCGCGCCGGTCGCGGTCGCGCTGGGGGAGATCGCGGCCCATCGGGCCCTCGCCCAGGGGCGCTACTTCGCCTTCCTCTCGCCGTACGTCTATCTCTTCGCGGCCTGGGGCGCCGGGCGCTTGAAGGGAGGCGGCTTGCGCCGGGCGATGAGGGGTGGCCTGGCCGCTGTGGTCCTGGCGGGGGCGGGGGCCTCCGCGTGGGCGGCGGGCCGGCTCGATCCCAAGCTCGATCGTCTCGCGGGATATTTGCGCGGCGCGGCCGACCGGCGCGCCGTCATCGTCCACGCGGAGAGCTACTTTTACCCCTCGCTTCGCTACTATTATCTCCCCGAGCGCCCGCAGATTCTTTTGTGCCCCGACCCGGGTCAGGCGGCCTGGGGCGCGCTTCCGGGCTATCCGGCTTTCCTTGGCCGCAAGACGATTTCGAGGCTCGGGAGCTGCGTCGTCATCGATCCGCTGCGGAGAATTTCGGGGGCGGCGGTCGCTGCGGTTTCCTGCGCCGAGCTCGCGCGCTTTGACTGCGGGGGGT
>DAHVWT010000004.1 GCA_027327915.1 Elusimicrobiota bacterium | reverse complement strand
GACGGCCATTCCTTCCGGGGTCGGGATCATGGCCGAGGCCGCGAAATAGCGAGGGTCGGACAGCATCGTGAGGAAACGCCGCATCGCCGCCGCCCCGGCGGCGTCCTCTCCCGCTTGCGCGGGCGAAAGATGCAGCTTGCCGAAAAGGTAGGCGTTGTCGCCCGCGACGATGCCGCCGGAGCGCACGTTTTTGACGGCCCAGGCAAGATACTTCGCGTAGTTCGCCTTATCGGCGTCGATGAAGCAGAAATCGTAAGGGCCCAGCTCCGAGAGCCCGGGCAGCACCTGGAGAGCCGGCCCCTCGCAAACCACCGCTTTGCCTGAGAGGCCCGCGCGCCGGAGGTTTTCGCGGGCGACGGCGGCGTGGACCGGGGATGCTTCCACCGTCCTTAGGATCCCATTTCTCGGCAGCGCCCGGGCGATCCATGCGGCGGAGTAGCCCCCCAGCGTTCCGATCTCGACGGCCTTTCGGGCGCCGGACGCCTTCACCAGAAACTCCAGGATTTTCCCCTCTTCGGGTCCGATGGAGATCGGCGGCAGCCTCCGGCGCGCGCTCTCCTCTCGGATGGCCCGCAGCCGGGGGCCCTCGCCGCCCATGATCTTCTCGACCATGCGCAAGAGGCCCGGCGGGCGCCCCAAGGCTTGCGCGATCGAAAGGTGCCCGTGGCTCATTGGGGGGCTGGAGCCGACGGGAGAAGGATTTTTGTGACAAGGGCCGCGAGCTTGCCCGGTTCGATAGGCTTTGTCAAGTAGCCGTTGGCGCCCCAGGCGATCGCCTTTTCCATGTCCTTCAACCGGTCGAGGGCCGTGAGCATGTAGACGGGGATGGGGGCGGTCTTGGGGTCTTTCTTGATCATGGAACAGGCGTCGAGACCGTCGAGGCCGGGCATCTGGACGTCGAGCAGGATGAGCTCCGGCATCAGGCTCCTCGCCTTTTGAACGGCGCCGGCGCCATCCTCGGCGTTGACGATCTCGATCGGGAGATCCTCCAGGATCGCCCGGACGAGGGCGGTGTTGACCTCCTCGTCGTCCGCATGAAGGAGGAGCGGTTTTTGGCGCTTGGCGCCTTTCCATTTGAAGGGATTGAAGTTCATCGGTATCCTTGGGCCTGAAGCTCGAAGAGCTCGGCATAGAGCCCGCGCCGGGCGAGGAGTTCGTCGTGGGCGCCGAGCTCCTCCAGACGCCCGGCGCGCAGCACCGCGATACGGTCCGCGGAGCGCACCGTGCTGAATCGGTGGCTCACGAGGATCGCGATCTTGAGCCGGGAGAGCTCCCGGAAGCGCTTGAAAATCTCGTGCTCCGCCTCCGCGTCCAGAGAGGCCGTCGGCTCGTCGAGGACGAGAATCTCGCCCCGGCTCATGAAGGAGCGCGCGATGGCGATCTTCTGCCATTGGCCGCCGGAGAGCTCGACGCCGGCGTCGAACCAGCGGCCCAGGACGCTGTCGTAGCCCTTGGGGAGGGTCCGCGCGAAGGCGGCCGCCCCGGACTCCTTGGCGGCATCCTCGATGCGGGAGGAATCCGCCAGGTCTTCAATGGAGCCGAAACCGATATTCTCGCGCAGGGTCATATGGTAGCGGACGAAATCCTGGAAGATGGCGCCGACACGGCGGTGAATCTCTTCGGGCGAGAAATACTTCAAGTTGACGCCGCGGTAGTAGATATCCCCTCTCGTCGGCTCATGAAGGCGGGTGAGGAGCTTGATGAGGGTGGTCTTGCCGGAACCGTTCGGACCGACGAGCGCGAGCTTTTCCGCGGGACGAATGGAGAGAGAGAAGTCCTGAAGCGCCCACTCGGAATTCCCGGGGTAGCGGAACCAGACATTCTTGAACTCGAGTCCGCGGTGGGGATCCTCCGCGGGGCGGGTGCTGGAGTCGAGCACCTCGACTTTCGACTCGAGGTCCAAAAAGTCGAAGAGGTCGTTGAGAAAGAGGCCGTTTTCGTAGAAGTTTCCCAGGTTGTCGAGCATCCCGTTGAAGGCGCCCTGGCTTTGGCTAAAGAGCGTCGTGTAAAGCGTCATCTTGCCGAGCGTGATGCGCCCCAGCACGGTCTCGTAGATGGAGTAGGCATAGGCCGCGAAGTAGGAGAGGGTCGACAAGATGCCCCAGCCCAAGGACTTCGCGGAGCGGCTCTTGGCGAGGGCGGAGTCCTCGCGGAAGGTCTTCCAGAAGAGGCCGTCATGGCGGTCGAGAAGCGGCTTGCCCAGTCCGAAGAGCTTGACTTCCTTGACCGAACTGTCCTGCGTGAGGAGCTGCTCCAAATAGGCCATGCTGCGGGTCTCGGGCGCGCGCCAAGTCTCCAGACGGAAGCTCAGGCTGCTGTAGCGGCACTGAATGAGGAAGGTCGGGATCCCGGCCGTGAAGAGAAGGAGGGCCACCCAGGGGCTGAAGGCGACGAGCACGACGAGAAAGGACAGGAGGCTGAGGGCGTTCTGGACGAGAAGAAACCCGTGGGTGACGATCGCGTGGGCGCGAAATTCGGACTGGCGGCGGACGATCTGCATTTTGTCGTAGAAGGAAGGATCCTCGAACCAGCGCGCCTCGAGGGAGATCGCCTTACCGACCACGCGGACGGTGATGAGCCGGCCCAGCTTCAGCGAGATAAAGCGGTCCGTCAGGGAGCGCAGTTGGCCCGTGAGCGAGCCCGCCAGGATGAGCCCGAATTGGAAGAAGAGGTAGGGCGCCACCTGCCCGAGCCCCTCTAGGGGCGCCGCGTGCGAGCGCCACGCCCTGAGGACCCCGTCGATGATGAGCCGGGTCGTCCAGGCCTGCGAGACGGGCAGGGCCGAGCTTACGAGCACGATCGCTCCCATTCCCGTGGCGCTCCAGGGATCCGCCTCCCAAAGAAGGCGGAAGGCCTTGGGGACGTTTTTGAGGGCTTCGAAGAACTCGGCGATTTTCTCGCGCCAGGTCTTGGCGGGATGCGTTTGTTCGGCGATGCTCACGATGCCTTCGACGGGGCCGAGAGGGACATTCCTTTAAATAAGGATACAAAATCTCCTCCAAGGAGGCGTTGACGCGGGGATGTTCCGGGCTTATACTTAACGCGTCGTACGATTATCTTTCTTACGAATCGGCCATGCAGCTGCGGCTTGTGACGTACAACATCCATAAATGTGTCGGCGGTCTTGATCGCCGTTGCGATCCCTTGCGGGTCGCGGATGCCATCGCCGGCTTTCATCCCGATGTCGCCCTGCTCCAGGAAGTGGCGGAGCCCGATGGCGCGGGGCAATTCTCCCGGCAAGTCAGCATCCTGAGCGAGCGCCTCGGCTGCCGTTACAGCCATTTCGTCGCCCACACCAGGAAATGGGACGGCAGCCGCTACGGCAACGCGATCCTGAGCCGCCATCCGATCATTGATGCGGGGCTCATCGACTTGACGATCCCGCTCAAAAAGCGCCGTGCGGCGATTCACGCCCGCCTGCGGATCCGTTCGGCCCACGGACGCTCGCGCACCATCCATATCTACAATCTCCACCTAGGACTTTCCGGCTTTGAGCGGCGGCTTCAGCTGCGTCGTTTTTTAAAGAGCGGGCCGCTTTCGAGATTGGACCGGCGCGCGCCCGTCGTCGTCGGGGGCGACTTCAATGATCTTTGGGGAAGCCTGGGACGCCGAGTTCTCGCGAAGGAGGGCTTCCGCAGCCCCGGGGGCCGGCTCTCGACGTTCCCCGCCTTTGCCCCGGTGGGCGCCTTGGACGCGTTTTATTGGCGCGGCGACGTCGTCTTGTCCCGGCTTGCGCGGGGGTGGGACCAGTCGGTCCGCGATGCCTCCGACCACCTGCCCCTGATCGCCGACATCCGCTTCGCCTAAGAGCCTGTCAAGGCGCCTTGGGAATCGTGAAGTGGAAATGGGAACCTTCGCCCGGATCGCTTTCAAACCATAGGCGCCCGCCATTGCGCTCGACCGCTCGCTTGGTGATCGACAGTCCGAGCCCCGTCCCCGAGATATTCTTGGCGGTCGCGTAACGGGTGCGATGGAAGGGCGTGAAAAGGAGAGGGATCTCGTCCTCGGCGATTCCGGCTCCCGTATCGGACACCGTGACTTCAACCACGCCGTCCGACTCCTGGGCGGAGATGCGGACGTTTCCCCCGGGCTTATTGTACTTGATGGCGTTCTCCGTCAGGTTATGCAGTATTTCGGCGAGATGGTCGGGATCGGCCCAGACCTTCAGACTGTCGAAGCCCCCCTCCGCCGAAAGGGAGACCTTGGCGGCCGCCGCCTTGGAGGCGAAGTCATCGAGGATCTGGCGAATGACGGTCCCCAACTCGAGAGCCTTCGGATTGGCGCGGAGGCCCTCCGATTCGAGGGTCGCGACGGCGAGCAGCTCTTCGACGAGCCTGGCGAGGTGCTCGGTCTGGCGTTCGATCGCGTCGATGAAGCGCTCTCTTGCCTGCGGGTCCGACAAGCCGCCGCGGCGCAAGGATTCCAGCGAGGCCTTGATCGCCGTCAAGGGCGTCCGAAGCTCGTGGGAGACGTTGGCGACGAATTCCCTCTGCAGGGCCTCCCGCTGCCGGAGGGTGGCGGCCTCGTCGCTCGCCCGGCGGCGCTCGATGGCGTAGAGGATGGCCCGGACGATGAGGCCGGTTTCGAGCTTGTCCTTGACGAGGTAATCCTGGGCGCCTTCCTGAACGGCTTCGACCCCAAGGGTTTCGTCGTGAATGCCCGTGAGGACAAGGAAGGGGACCGACCCGAAGCCCAGGCGGGCGCGTCTCACCGTCTTGAGCCCCTGGGCGTCCGGCAGAGTGAGGTCGAGAAGAACGACATCGGGGCGTGTTCGGGGCGCGGCCGTCAGCGCGGCGGAAAGGCGGTCGGTGCGCTCGATCTCGAACTGGACGCCGTCGGCGCGAGCGAGGAGCGCCGTGAGATATTCCGCGTCCTCCTGGTCGTCCTCGACGAGAAGGATGCGGATCGGGGCGGCCATCACGAAGGAAGGGCCAAGGTGAAATAGAAGGTGGTCCCGCTCGCCGGCTTCGACTCAATCCAAATGGCGCCGCCGTGGCGTTCGACGATCTTCTTGCAGAGGGCCAGCCCCAATCCGGCCCCGGGGTATTTGTCGCGGGGATGAAGCCTCTTGAAAATCCGAAAGAGCCCGTCTTTCTGATCGGGGTCGATGCCGATGCCGTTGTCCTGCAAGCAAAACGTCGCTCCCGCGCCGTCGGCCTTGCAGGCGAGATGAACGCGCGGCGGACTCTCCGAGCGGAATTTGATGGCGTTCGACAAAAGATTTCTCAGGAGTTGGCGCATGAGCACCGGGTCGGCCGCGACCGCGGGGAGCTCGTCTCGGGTCACCTTCCCCGACGTATCGGCGAGGATCGGGCGGAAATCGTCGATGACCTCATCGAAAATCTCTCCCATCGGAGAGAGCCGATGGTTCGTGGATGAGGGAGCTTGGCGAGAAAGGCGGGCGTAGCGGAGAAGGTCGTCGATCATGCCATGCAGGCGCTCGGCTCCGCTCTTGATGCGGTTGAGATAAAGCCGGGAGTCCGCGTCGAGCGTGCGGCCGCAGCGCTCGTCCAGGAGATCCGTGAAGTTGGAGATTTTACGCAGCGGCTCCTGAAGGTCGTGGGAGGCCGCGTAGGCGAATTCCTCCAAATCCTTGTTGGAGCGCTCGAGTTCCCGCGCCATGGAGGCAAGCTGCCGTCGGGACCGCCTGTATTCCGTGACGTCCCGGGCAAGAACGAGTCGCGCCGACGGCCTGCCCTCGTAAGGGACGGCATGCTCGTCGATCCACAGTTCTCGTACGCCTCCGTCCTTGCGCCGGTAAAGCCGCATCGAGTCCGCCTTGGGGTCTGGATGGAGGACATGGAGAAACTCGCCATGGGGCGCCACGGCGAGTTCGTCAACCGTCATGCGCAGGAGTTCCGCGCGCCTATAGCCGAAAAGCTCGACAAACGCGTCATTGGCGTCAAGAAGGACGCGGCTCCCCTCGTCGTAGACCCACATGGGGACGGGATTCGTCTCGAAAAAGAGCTTGTGTTCCTCTTGCGACCGGCGTCGCAAGGCCGCGCGGGTGCGCCAACGCTCCGCCGCCAGCAGGGCAAGAAGGACATAGGGGACGGCGACGGCGTAAACGAGGGAAGGCGTCATGGGGAGTCGTCCGGGACGTTTTCTATTGTAGCTCTTCGGGCGGCCTTCGGCTTCGGGCCCTGCCGCTTTTGGCCCAACGGCGGGCCACGAGCCGCGCCTCGCCCGCGATGCGGCAGCGGCTCATGACGCTGGAGACGACATCGCATAAAACGCGCAAGCAGCGCGCCTGTCCCGCGCTTTCCTCCTCCACGCACTCCCCGCCCAGATCGATAACGAGCTCCATCCCCACGGCGCGGTGGCTCGATATGTCGCGCAGGAGGAGCCGGGCGCCCGCATGGCGGCGGCCAAACAGGAAATCGGCGATGTCGTGAACCAGAAGCTTGAGGCTCCAGCTTTCCTCCGGGGAGAGGCCCAGGGAGCGGCAGAACGCGGAAACGGAAATTTGCGCTTCCGCGATGTCAAGCACGTGCCGGAGACCCAAGACCACGGCCTCTCGCTTCCTTAAAGCCGCCATGGGCATCGCGGGGCAGCTCGATAAGATCGGCGGATTCATCGCCAACATTTGACCTCCGGGGGCGGGTCCGAAAAGCCCGTACGCCGTTTCCCGGACCCGCCCGGCAGCGCTGACGTCAACATCAGTGGCTCGTGAGGGCTTCCTTGCCGGAATCCCTGTGCGAGCGTCGCTCCAATCCGGAGGAGCTCTCGACGGGCTCCTTCCGGAAGCTGTTGATGGCTTCCTTTCCCTGCTCCCGCTTCTCCCTGAGCCAATGGGAGAGTTTGCGGCGGTTTTCGTCTCCCGACGCCGGCGCGTAGAGCATGCCCAGGACGACTCCCGCCACGGTTCCCGCCAGGAACGCCGGCCATGAGCTGGTTCGCTCCTCCTTGCTTCTCGTATCCTCGATTTCCATAGATTTCCTCCTTTAGTAGGTAGATTCCTTCCAGGGTCCCCGCGGCGCAGGCGCCGTGCGGCGGACGCCGGGCGCCGCGGGGACAAAGGGGTCTTAAGCGGCCACGCGCGCCTTCTCCACGTACTTGCCGAGCGCCGTCTGCGCCTTGTCGATCTGGTCGACCGCGAGAACGAGCTTGGCGGCCCCGGCCGCATTCGTCGTGCCGTAGATGCTTTCGATATTGATGTCCTCGTCGGCCAGGCATTTGGCCAATCCGGAAATCTCCCCGGGATGATTGGGGATGTCCAGCAGGAAGGCTGGCCTCTCGAAAACCTTGAAACCGGCGCTCTCGAGGGCGCTCCGGACGGGCTTGGTCTCCTCCTCGGTGAGGAAGGTGACGACCGAAATATCGGAATATCTCTCGGCCATGAGCCCGGCCACGCCGATTTGCTCCTCGCTCAAAACTTTCGCGAGACGCGAGATCGAGGCGATGTCGTTGGGCATCGGCACGCAATACTGGGTTACTTTTTGTCGGATCATAGTCTTCTCCTTTTGGCTCCTTGTCTGGACTGTTGAAAACCTCGCGCTTTCCCTCAGGGGCTTGGGGGCCCCATCGAGCGGCTCTTGACCCCCATGTGGTTGAAAGCCGCGCGGGCCTTCTCGGGACGATCCACGCACACGACAAGACGTGCGCTTTCTCCCTTGTCGGAGGTCCCATAGAGGCGGACGACCCGAACATCCTCGTCGGCGAGCTTGTCGATGATCCTTTGGATCGGCGCGGGATCCATCGGGCATTCCACGATGAAGGCCGCGTTCTCGAAGACCTGGTAGCCGGCGTTCTCGAGCGGCCGGCGCACCGCCCCCGGATCCTTGTCCGCCTGGAAATGTATGTAGGACATCTCCCCGAACGTTTGGGATGAGATCCCGCTGAGGTTGATGCCCACCTCGGATAAGACCTGCGCCATCCTGAAAAGCGTTCCCGGCTGGTTTCGCACGGGCACGCTGAACTGCGTTATCTTCTGTTCCATCATTGATTCCTCCTTTCGCGCGGCGTCGGTGTTCAGGGGATTAGACGTCGGAAGCCACTCCGGATTCCAAGGCTATCCAAAAATTTCTTGGCGCGGCCGAGAGGACCAATCCTTCGGGGGTCCTCACGCGGGCCGACACTTGATGCGGTCCGGATTTATAGCCCGACCACTCATAGCAGTAGCCGCCATCCTCGGCGCGGCAGGGCTGGACGGCGCCGTTGTCGATGCGAATCTCCACCCGACAGGGGCGAGAGCCGATCTTGGGCCCCAGTACAACGCGAAACGTGTAGACAGGGCTCGTGATGCGTTCGTTTTCCCGCGGTCTTTCAAGCGCGACGGGGCCCGCGGGAAGGGAGGGCTGCGTCGCTTGGGGGGTGATCGTCATGGGCGTCATGGCTACATTGTAGGCGCGAAGCCCGTTCAAGACCATTGTGGCGCCGTAAACTTATCGTCAAGAAAGCTCCCGCGGCGCGGGCGCGCGCCTTCCTCGGCGCGCGGCTTGGATATGACGGGAGCGTGACGAGGCGGTTACGGACGCCCGGGAATTGAGACGAACTTGTAGCCCGCGGTGGCGACCGTCGTGATGCGTTCGCGCTCCGACTTGAGCTTGCGCCGCAGGCGGGCGATGTGCTGGTCGACGGTCCTGGTGTCGAGCTGGGACTGCTTGTCGTGCCCCCAGACGCTCTCAAGGATGTGCTCGCGGGAGAGAACTTTGCCCTTGGCGTCGATCAAGAGCTTGAGAAGCGCGAACTCCTTCGGGGTGAGTTGCGCCGGATGCCCGGAGATCATGACGTCGTAGCGCTCCCAATCGATCCGCATCGAGCCTATCGAAAGCGCGCCGTTGACGGCGCCGTCCGAGACGGTCGAGGAGCGGCGAAGGATGCCGTTGATGCGAGCGAGGAGCTCTCCTACGGAGAATGGCTTGACCATGTAGTCGTCCGCGCCGAGGCGAAGACCCAGGATGCGATCCATCTCCTTGGTCTTGGCGGTGAGGATGAGCACGGGAGTCGAGTTCTCGCGGCGGATCTGGCGCAGCACCTCGAGCCCGTCGATGTGGGGCAGCATGATGTCGAGGACGATGAAATCGGGCTTTGCCTTTTGGAAAAGCGCGAGCGCGGCTTTTCCGTCCGGGGCGCAGAGGACTTCATAGCCCTCGCGCTTGAGATTGTATTGAAGGGCGTGGCGGATGTCTCGCTCGTCCTCGACAAGAAGAATCTTTTTAGCGGTTGAATTCATGAAAACAGGATGGCGGCGCTGGCGGATTATTTTAGGATAGCGTCTCTGTCAAACTCCCATAATCATATCTAAAAATCAAAGTGAGTTGATAGAGCGCGCATTTTCTCGTTGGAATAACCGCAACGTTTCGGCCTTCCCCATTCTTTGATCCGGCTAGAAAGCGTTGGGAATTTCCAAAGAGACGCGGGACCGAGCATTGCCGTTATCGTCACGGCGGCGCCAGAAATTATAAGATGCCCGGACGCCTTCCTGAACGATTGTTGGAGAGGTGGCCGAGCGGCTTAAGGCGGCGGTTTGCTAAACCGCTATATCCTGTCAAGGGGTATCGGGGGTTCGAATCCCCCCCTCTCCGTTGATTCTCCCGCCGACAAACAAAACGCGCGCTCAGCGCTCCGGCAGATAGGGCAGAATCCAGCGGGCGGGCGCCGACTGCGGGTTGAGTCCGCGGCGGCGGAGGCTTTCCGCGGCCGCCTCCCTCGTGGGGCGATGGGCGTTCCACCAAGCCTTGATCGGCGGCAGGCCGGTCGAAGGCGGCAAGGAAAATCCCAAATACATCATGACCCCGACGACGAAGATGATCTCCAGCGTCAGCTTGAAGGCTTTCGCGCTCATCTCCAGGAGCTTGAGAAGGAGCGCGAAAACGGCGGCCGCGGCGGCGATCTTGACGATGCTTTCAAGATGGGCTTGGGCGTACGGCGGCCGGTAAAGAAACAGATAGGCAAGGTAGGTGACGCCCCCGAGGACGACCAATCTCCAGAATCTTTTCATTGGCTGCTCATCGTCGCGTGGATTTTAAGGAACGGCTCGTGGAATTCGGGCGGCAGCGGCGGGTAGGGCTCCCCATCGGCGACCGCCCCTTGCGCCGCGAGGTCAAAAGCCGAGTCGCCGGAACTTGCCTCGATCCGAAGGTCCGTCACCCGCCCGTCCCGCAGCAGGATGAAGGCGACGGTCGCGGAGCCGGAACTTGAGGGCCGGTCCTTGGCCCAGGAGTTCCATAAGAGGGCGCGAAGACGGGTGAGATACCAGGGCGAGGGGAAGTGGACGTCCGTCGTGAGGCTGGGCTGGGCCGCGGGAACCGAGGCCGGGGCCGTCGGCGCGGGCGTCTCGGACGGCGCGGGCGCGGGGCGCGCCGGGGCGCCGGGTCGCGGCAGATCGAGCAGGCTTGGGGTCGGAAGGGCGATGCGGCGGCGTTTTGCGGGGGACGTCGCGGTCCGCGCCGGGGCGATGTTCGAGAGCTTCGGGGAAGGCGCCGGGGCCTTGGAGGAAGGCGGCGCCGCCGAGGGGAAAGACACCGGGGGGCCCACGAAGTCGATTGTATAGCTGGGCGTGAAGGCGGGCGCCCTGCTTTTAAAAGGAAGGAGGACCGCTAGGAACCCCATATGGAGAAGCCCGGAGTTGACGATGTACGGCCTGAGCTCCGGCGCGGTCAATTATGAACCTCGCACTCCGACGCCGAGTTTGCCCACGCCCAGGCGTTTCCCGAGGTCGAGCACCTCCACCACCTTCTCGACCGGGACGGCGCGGTCGGCTTGGACGAGCAGGCTTTTTTGGCCCGCACGGCCCAGCCGCAAGACGAGTTCGGATTCGAGGCGGCCGGCGCGCACGACGGAGCCGTCGAGGATGAAGTGGCCCTGACGGTCGATCTGGACGACGATCGTCCCGTGGTCCCGGGAGGCCTCGCCCGAGCGGGCCTTGGGAAGCTTGACCGCGAGCTCCGATCGAACCAGGATCGGCGTGAGCAGCATGAAAATGACGACCAGGATCAACGATACGTCGATCAACGGGATGAGGTTGATCTCCCCGAAGCTCCGGAGCCTGCGACGCCGTGGCGCTCTGGAAATCAACGGGTCTCCTCGGCCAGTTTCTCGAGAATCTCGTCCGAGATCCAATCCATCTCCTGGACGAAACCTTGGGCGCGGCGGGCGAGATAATTGTAGGCGACGACCGCCGGGATCGCGACGAAGAGCCCCGCGGCCGTGTTGACGAGGGCCTCGGAGATGCCGGCCGCGACGACGCCGGGGCCCGCGCCCGAGGCAAAGGCCAGGTCCCGGAAGGCCCGGATGACTCCGATCACGGTTCCAAAAAGCCCGATGAAGGGGGCCGTCGCGGCGATCGTCTGGAGGGCGTTGAGCCGCTCCTCAAGCACCGCCGCGCCGCGTTCGGCTTCCCGAGAGGCCTGGCGCTTGCGCTCCTCGCGGTGGACCGCGCCGGAGAGGCTCGCCAAAACGACGGACGCGGCCAGGCCCTTATAGGCGTGGGCGGCCCTTATCGATTTCGAAAGATCCCCGTCCTTGTTGTTGCGCCTGATCTCCGAGAGAAAATGCTCCATCCCCCCCAGCGACCGCTTGTAGTAGCGCAGACGCTCCCAAATCAGGGCGATCGAATAGACGGAGAGGATGACGAGAAACCCGAGGGTCCAGCCTCCCGAGAAAAAGAGGCCTTTAACGCTCATCATAAGGACAAACAAATTATGTCAAAAATTCAGTCGACTTTCGCGACGACGTAGCGCTCGATGGGCTCCCGGCTCAGCGTATACGGGAGGAAACCGAAGGAATTCGAATAAAACCCCGCCTGGCCCTCCCAGCCACTCAGGAGCCTCACCGGAATGCCGGAGCGCGCCATGAAAACGTGGGCTCGAAGGCGCAGGCGGCTGATCAAAAATCGTTCCGCCGTTTGGGCACTCCAGGAATTGATCCACGGCATGATGATGACGTCGCCCCGCCGCAGTTGAGCCTCGGGAGGCGCTTTGTAGTCCAGGACGGCGCCGCCCTCTTCTTCGGCGTAGTACTGGAGCCCCCAATGACCCGATACCCAGAGTCGATGGCCGGGCTTGAGCCAGCGCATCGCGACCAGGCGGACGATGTCCCTCGCGGAGGAGGCATAGCGGTAGTCCACGTAGCCTGATGAAAGTGTGATGAGCAGCGTCGCGGCGAGCGTCGAGCGGTAGAGCGCCCGCAGACGCTGGGGGCGGTCCGGCGCCGATTTCTCGAGGATGGAGGCGAGGGCGAAGACGGCGGCCGGGGTCGCGAAGGCTATGATCCGCGCGATCACGGACCAGTAAAAGCAGAGTTCGAGGATCACGACTGCCAGGACCCACGGCGCGAAGAGCCGCCAGGAGGCGGCCGGGGCGCGGGAGGGGCTCAGGACGGCCAGCAGGCACCAGAGCCCGCCCAGGGCCCAGAGCGCTCCCGAGATCCGGTCGAGCGTCGTCGTCGTCAGGACGTCGAAGCCGGACCAGAAGAGAAAAAAGACCGTCGCCGCCGAGAGGGCCGCCGCGAGGGGCGGCGGGCGCAGGCCTTTCATGAAGAGGGGCCAAAACCCCGTCGCGACGCCGCAGCCTCCGAGGAAGCAGAGAACGGATCGCAGCCGGATCGGCCAATAGGCCCAGGGCGACGCGGCCGCCTCGAGCGTCACCGCCGCGGCCGCCTCCATCGCGCCGTGCCCGCCCAGATAGTCCCGCAGCGCCAGGACCAGGGGCAGAGCCAGGCAAACGAGGAGATGCGCGGCCGCTCGCCGGATTCCCACGCCGCTTTCGAGGATATAGCCCGCCGCGGGAAGGAGGAAGACGATGGCCGCGTACTTGGAGAGGATTGCGAGGTCGAGAAAAGCCGCCGAGAGCCAGAAAAGCCCAGACCGGGACTCGTCGAGGCCCTGGACCAGCCAGATCAGCCCCCAAACCCCGAAAAGCAGAGAGAGATTCTCGGGGTAGAGCAAACCCCAGGTCAGGGCTGTCGCGGGAGCGGCCACGGCGATGAGGGCGGGGTAGAGCGGGTCTTGAAGGTAGCGCGCTGCCAGCCGGTAGAAGCCGGCCGCCGTCAAGAGCGGCACGGGCAGGAAAAAAAGGCGCATGCCCCATTCCGAGCCGCCGGTCAGCTTGAGGGCGAGCGCCAGCAGATAGAGAAAGAGCGGCGGGGTGTTGTTGATCGTCGCCATCGGCGCGAGCTTGCCGTACCAGTTGAAGGCGAAGGCCAGGGGATGGGCCGGATCGCTGAGGATATGGCGGGCGACGGCCAGGAAAAGGGGCTCGTCCATATGCCATGGCTTGGCGACGAAAGGCAGGGTGAGGAGCGCCGCAAGGCCCATCACGAGATTCAATTCTCTATTGTGGCCGCTTTTGGCGTTCATGAGCCCTGATATTTTTTCCTATTTTGAGCCATTTTGGTAGTCTATACCGCGATGAACAAGCAGGGCGAAGATTCCGCTCGCGCCGACCACGCCGCCGTCCGGGATCGGGAAATGGCGGAGCGTTTCTTTGACGCCAAGAATCGGGTGCTCAAGGAATTTCACTCGGTGATCTTCGGCCAGGACGAGGCCGTCGAGCAGATTCTCATCGCCCTCTTCGCGGGCGGGCATTGCCTGCTCGAGGGGGTGCCCGGCCTCGCCAAAACCCTCATGGTCTCGACCCTCTCAAGGCTCCTCAAGCTTCATTTCTCGCGCATCCAGTTCACGCCGGATCTCATGCCGGCCGACATCACGGGATCCGAGGTGCTGGAGGAAAATCCCGCGACCCGGGCGCGCTCTTTCCGCTTCATCCAAGGGCCGCTCTTCGCGAACATGATCCTCGCGGACGAAATCAACAGAACGCCTCCCAAAACGCAGTCGGCCCTTCTTCAAGCCATGCAAGAGGGGCAAGTGACCGTTTCGGGAAACACCTTCCCCCTTCCGCGCCCATTCTTTGTCATGGCGACGCAAAACCCGATCGAGCAGGAGGGGACCTACCCGCTTCCCGAGGCCCAGCTGGACCGTTTTTTGATGAAAATCGATATCGGATATCCCACTCTCGCCGAGGAGCTGCGGATCGCCGCGGAAACGACGGTGCCTCGCCAGGCGCAGCCGCCCGGTCTGATCGATGACAAGGATGTCATGGCGTTCAGGGAGCTCGTGCTGCGCGTCCCCTCGGCCGACTGGACCGTGAACTATGCGGTCCGCCTCGCCAGGCGCAGCCGCCCCGCCGAACCAGAAGCTCCGCAGGAGGTCGCGAAACATGTCGCCTGGGGCGCGGGCCCTCGGGCCAGCCAGGCCTTGATCATGGCCGCCAAGGCCCGTGCGCTTTTGTCAGGGCGGGCCGCCGCCTCGATTGATGACGTCCGCGCGGTTGCGGCTCCCGTTCTGCGCCATCGGATTATCCTTAATTTCGAAGGCCAGGCCGAAGGCCTCACGACTGCCGCGGTCATCGAGACTTTGCTCAAGACGTAGAAGGTGAAGTACCTCGACGCGCTCGCCCTCGCCAAGCTCCGGCGTCTGAGCCTGCATATCAAGCGTCCCAAGGTGGAAGGACTCTTGTCGGGCGCCCGCATGAGCGCTCTCAAGGGCTCCTCCCAGGAGTTCGCCGAATACCGCGCGTATGCGCCGGGCGACGATCCTCGCCAGCTAGACTGGAAGGTTCTCGCGCGGACGGATCGCTACTATATACGCGAGCGGCAGGCGGAATCCATGATGGCGTTTTATGCCTTGCTCGACGGCTCGGGATCGATGGGCTATTCGTCCCAAGGCAGAGAGCGAAAATGGGACTACGCCTGCCGGCTCGGGCTCGCTTTTGCGTACCTCGCCATGGCGGCCAAGGACGCGGCCGGAATCGGCGTCTTTGGATCGCGGCCGACGGCATTCCATCCTCCCCGACAGGACCTGGAGCACCTTTCGAGGCTTGACGATCTCCTGGCGCGTTTTGAACCCGAAGGAATTTTCCCGACCGGCAGTTTCCCCTCCGAGGCGGCCTCGCGCGTCGCCGAGCGCTCCCATGTTCTTTTTATCTCCGACTTTATAGGCGATCCCGAGGCTTTTTTCAAGGCCGTGAGGGCTCTGAAGCTGCGGCGTGGCGTGTGGGCGATCCAGATTCTGGACCCGGCCGAGCGGGATTTCGATTTTTCAGGTCCGCTGCTCCTCGAGTCCTTGGAGGACCGCTCGACGCTTTCGGTTGAACCGGCCATGCTGCGGGAGGAGTACCGGTCCGCGTTGGCCCGGCTTGTCCGCTATTACCAAGCCGCCTTCTCGGACTCCCAAATCCGCTTCGGAGTTTATTTCACCGACGAGCCTTGGGACCGCGCCCTTTCGAGATTCCTGGGCCTCGCCTGACATGTGGGAACGGCCGTGGGCGCTCTGGGCATTGCCGCTGGCTTTCGTGCCGGTCCTCATTCATTGGCTTTCAAGAAGGAGCGCGAGGCGGGTTCCCTTCGGGGACCTCTATCTGGCGCGGGAAGCCTTGTCGCGGGCGCGGCGAGCCTCGCGATGGCGGGATGCGGCGTTGCTGGCCGCTCGAATCGCGGCCTTCCTCTCCCTTCTCTTAAGCTGCGCCGGCCCCAGCGCGACGGCGCCTGGCGGCACGGGAAGAGGAAACAAGCCTTCCGAGTCCTTGAGTCTTCTTGTCTGGCTCGACTGCTCTTATTCCATGCGTTGCCTGGAATCGGGGGAGTCGCGCTTTGAGCTCGCGAAGAGGGCCGGCCGCGAGGCTCTGGCGGCCCTTCGTCCGGGAGACCGCGTCGCCGTCGCCACCTTTTCTAATCGCGTCGACACCCCGCCCGCAGCCCTTCGCTGGAGGAGCCGTGAGGAGGCGGCGGCCGCGCTCGCCTCGGCCAAGCCTGGCTTTTCGGGCACCGACTTTGCCGCGCCCCTCGCGGCCGGGGACGTCTTTCTTTCCTCCGCCCCGGGCCGGCGCGTTGAGCTCTTTCTCACGGACGGAGCGGCGCACGGCTTCCGCGGCAAACTTCCGCCGCTTGGACCGGAAATCTTGCGGTTGGGGCTTCGATGGCCGGGCAAGCCGAACGCCTTCCTCGCGCGCGCCGTCGCGGAATCCTCTCCGGGAGAGCCCGGCATGAGGTTGCGCCTCGAGGCCCGGGGCCTCGATCGGCCCCGGAACGTCAAAATATGGCTGGGAGGGCGCCCGGTCGGCCGCGCCAGGGTCGCGCCGGGGTCTTCCTGGGCCGAGGTCGCTTTGCCGGAGGAGGCGTCGGGGCTTTATTCCGGCCGCGCCGTCCTGGACCCCGACGACCTCTTGATCGACGACGAGCGCTGGTTTTCCTTCAAAGTCTCCCCCCGTCGCCGGATTCTTTGCCTGTATCACGACGCGAGCTTTCTTAGGGCGCCGGCGGGCGGCTATTTTCTCAAAAGGCTTTGCGGCGCGGCCGAAGGTCCGCTGATCGGCTACGATTGCGACTTCCTCGATATCGCAAGCATCGAGAAGGCGGCGTTGCCCGATTATCGGGCGATCCTCTTGGCGGACTGGTCCACCCTGCCCGCGCAGGCCTCCGAACGCCTGGCGAGATTCGTCTTAGCGGGCGGCGGCGTGTGGATCTTCCCGGGCCAGGAGAGCGGCTCGGAGCCGGACCTGGGCAGACTCGGCGAGCTTGCGAGCGCCGACCTTGGCCCCCTCGTCGCGGCCGAAGCCAAGGGTGTCGCGGCGGCGCCCGGTTTCCTCTCTGGAGAGCCGGGCGCTTTCGACCTTTCCCGCGTCTCCTTTTCGGCCTATCGTCTTATGACGGTGAAGCCCGGAGCTCGGGTCCTCCTTCGATCCGCCTCGGGGTACCCGCTCGAGTGCGTGGGCAAGGCGGGCACGGGCGCCATTGCTGTCTCGGCTTTTGGCCTGGGTTCCCGATGGGGCAATATGGCGCTCAAGCCCTTTTTCGCGCCCTGGCTCGAGAGGAGCTTGAAACTCATGGCGCCGGGACCTCCGCGCCTGCGAGCCTTGGGCGGCCCGGTCGGGCGCTCTCTCGAGATGGCCTGGGAAAGCCGCGTCGCGGCGCCCCAGGCGGCTTTGGTGACGAATCCGAAAGGAAGATCGCTTAAGATCTGGGTGCGGGATCGCCGGGCGAACTTTGACGGGACTGATCGCCCCGGGCTCTACCGCGTCGAGGACCTTCCCGGCGGCAATGACAGGGTCTACGCCGTCAACCTCGATCCCACAAGCGGCGAAAGCGAGCTCGAGCCGGAGCCCTCCCCGCCCTGGAAGACGCTCTCTCCGGAGAGTTTCCGACGCGACTTCGACCAGGCCGTCCGCGGGCGTCCCCTCTCCGGAGCGCTCTTGGCTTTCGCGGCCCTGGTTTTGTGCCTCGAGATGCTTTTATCGCTCCCTCGCCGGTCTCTTCCCGCGAAGCCGTTCTTGGCTCTCCTTTTCATCGCAGCCCTCATGGCGCTCCCGCATGGCGCCGCGGCCCAGGAGAACGACCGCTTCACGATCACCCAATGGCGCATCGGGGATACCTGGGATCCTTACCCGGAAGTTCCGGGCCTCATCCTGCGCGATCTGGACTTGACGACGAGCGTTTTGACCTCGCCCGGACGGCGTGTCGTCACCTTGGAGGACACGGATTTTTTCTTCTCCCCTCTCGTCATCCTCGCCGGCAAGGACGCACCGCCCCCCCTCGGCAAGGAAGCCCTGGCCATGTTGCGGGATTTTCTTGATGCCGGAGGGATGCTCTGGATCGAGGATGTCTCGGGGCTTCCCGAAAGCTCCTTTGACCGCTGGGTCCGCATGACGCTGTCGAGCCTAAGGCCAGGAGATCCCTTGACTCCCATCCCCCTCTCGAACGCCGTCTTCAAGAGTTTCTACCTTTTGCGGCGTCCCGCGGGGCGGGTGCTGGTCGAGCCGGCGATCTTGGGGCTCTCGCGCGGACGGCGTTGGTCCGTCGTTTATTCTCGAAACGATATCCTGGGCGCCTGGGCCGTTGATCCCCTGGGAAAACCTCTTTATCCCTGCGTTCCCGGCGGCGAGCAGCAGCGGCTCGAGGCGAAGCGTCTGGCCATTAACATCATCCTCTATGCCCTGACTGGAAATTATAAATCCGACGCGGTCCATCAGCCCTATCTGATGCGCAAGATGCGCGAAGGGACCCTGCCGTGACGCCCTGGAGGATCGCGTGGGAAGGCGGCCCTGGGGGCCTTGTAGCCGCCGCGGCGCTTTTGGCGGGGTTCTGGTGGCACGCCCGCCGGACGCCTCTTTCGGGGCCGGCCCTGGCTCTCAGGGGGCTTGCCGTCTTGCTCCTTGCTGCGGCGCTTTTGCGGCCGTCCGTCCTCGTCATGAAGTCGGCATGGGAAAAGCCTGAAATCGCCGTCCTCATCGATCGAAGCCGCTCGATGGGCGGCGTCGCGGGAGTTCCCTCCAGCGATCTCGCGGCGGTTTCGCGGTGGCTGATCGCGCATCATCAGAAGATGGAGGAAGCGGCGCGGCTGCGGTTCTTCGCGCTCGCGGGCTCCGGCAGGAGACTCGGAGGCTTGGATGCCGTGAAGGAACTGCGGGCATCCGACGAGGATTTCCGCCCCGCCGAAGCCCTCTCCGAGATCGCAGACGACATGAAGGGCGCCTCGAGGGCCTGGCTCTTCTCCGATGGAAACGCCGAAAACTCGACCGGGCTCATGCCCGTCCTTCGCTCCCTCGGGGTTCCGATCGACGCTTTCGCGCCCGGAGTCGCCGCGTCGCGCGAGGAGGTCCGCATCACCGACATCCGGCTCCCCGACTTCGCCTTTCTCCACCATGTCTTCGACGTTCGCCCCGAAATCGAGGCGCGGGGCCTGAAGGGCTCTCGCCTGCGCCTGCGCTTGTCGCGGCGCACCCCCGAAGGCCGCTGGCGATCCGAGGCGGAATCGTTTTTCGAGGTCCCTTCCGAGGACGCGGTCCTCTCCGCCACGTTCACTCTCCATGCTCCCCTTCTGGGCCGATCTCTGTATCGCCTGGAGGTTATCCGCGGCGGGATCGCGGCGGCCGCGCGCCGATTCGGGATCGACGTCGTCCGTCACAAATACCGGATCATGTACCTATGCGGGCGCCCCGGCTACGGGTATTCCTTCCTGCGCCGTTTCCTCAACGCGGACCCGAACCGGGAGCTTGTGAGCTTCGTGATCCTTCGCAATCCCAGGAACCCGGTCCTCGTCCCCGATCGCGATCTTTCCCTCATCCCCTTCCCCGCCCAGGACATCTTTGTGCGAGACCTGCCTCAATTCGATCTCTTCATCCTGGAGAACTTCTCGCTGGCGCGATTCCGCCTGCCCGCGGCCTACGCCGAGTCCCTGAGGTCCTTCGTCGCGGGAGGCGGCGCGCTCACGGTGATCGGCGGGGAAAACGCCGCGGCCCCCGACGGCTGGCGGGGAACGGCTATCGAGGAGCTTCTTCCGGTTTCGATCGCCGAAGGGGCCGCCGCTGAGACGTTCAAGGTTCTGCCGAACGGCGTTCGCCATCCTCTCGCGGCGCTCTATGACGGGGACGAGCTTTCTCGGGAGGCGTGGTCGAGATTGCCCGATCTCGTGGGGACGCCGCTCTTTGCGAGCCTCAAGCCCGGAGCGCAGCTCATCGCCTCGGCGCGGAGCGTCTCAAGTCCCGGCGCCGAGGCTCGCCCGCTCATCGCCATTCGCGATTACGGACGGGGGCGCGTGATGGCCGTCGCGACGGACTCCCTCTGGCGCTGGAAGCTGGGCCTGGCTCGTGATCGCCGCTTCTCCGATTTCTACGATCGATTCTGGAACCGGGCGGTCGAATACTTGACTGGAAGCCTTGCCGTCTCCCGGGTGCGCCTTGAAACGCCGGGCGATTTCCCGCCGCGATTCGAACCCGTGCGCTTGACCCTTCGCGTGTTTGATTCGGCCTTCGCTCCCGCCGCCTCGTCCGAGCCCCGCGTGCTATGGCGGCTTCCGGGAGGAAGCGCGCGGGAGTTATTCCCCCGCGAGGAGGGCCCCGGCGTCTTTTCCATCGACTTGACGGGGATTCCCGAGGGCGTCAACAGCGTCGAGGCCACAGCGCTGGTGGACGGCCGACCCGCGGGCTCGGACCGGATCGAATGGCGCTGGGAGCCCGGCCTCGCGAGGGCCGAGAGCGCGGTCAATGAGGCCTGGCTCAGGGAGATCGCCTCGCAGACCGGGGGGCGCTATAAGCCCTTGGCTCTCGCGGACGCATCGGAGCTTCTCAAGGCCCTCCCGCCGCCCGTGCCGAGCGCGCGGATTTCGAAGACTCTGAGGCCCGCTTCGGGCCCCCCCTGGCTTGTTCTGACGGGTATTTTGCTGGCTGCGGAGTGGTATTGGCGCCGCAGGAAGGGCCAGGCGTAACCCTCAGCCGTCCGCGAATCCCGGCGAAATGCAAGAGGGATGTTTTAACTCCCGCCAGAATCGCTAAAATTCCGCCGTGCGACTCCTCCCCCGCCGGATGCTCGCGTTCGCGATTTTCCTGGGTTTCTGGATCTACTACGAGGCGGGAGCGGGACCGGATCTCGTCGCCTATAGGGATTCGGGGGAGATGGCCGTCAGCGCCTGGACGCTCGGTGTTTCCCACCCCACGGGTTATCCCCTCTACATTCTCCTTGGGAGGCTCTTTGAAGCAGCCATTCCCTTGGGAAACCCTGCCTATCGCCTGAGCCTGCTCTCCTCCTTGCCGATGGCCGCGGGCGTGGCTTTGTTTTTCTCCGCGGCGATGGAGCTGCTCGGCGCGATTCCCGCCTTCGGCGCCGCGGCGCTTCTGGGCCTGAGCGGCCAGGCGCTGACTCTGGCGCGCGTCCAGGAGATGTATGCCCTGGGTTTCCTGGGCGCCGTCGGACTCACGATCCTCGCCCTGCGGCTTCGCCGCGAGCGCAGCGCTCCCGCCGAAAAGGAATGGCTCGGCTTCTGCTTTCTTTATGGCCTCATGCTCTCGAATCGCCTTGATCTGCTCCTGCTTGCCCCGGGACTCTTGGTCTGCGCCATGGGATTTCGGCAAAAGTCGTGGTTGTCGCCGTGGTTCGGGCTCGCGTATCTGGCCTTCCCGGCCGCGATGTTTTACACGGGCTCGAATTATTGGGAACCGTTCCTCGTCGCGATGACCGCATGGCTCGGCTCAAGGGCTTCCAACCGCGTCGGCTGGCTTATCAAGAGCGGGGCTTTCGCTTTGCTGGGCCTAAGCGTCTACCTGTATCTGCCCATCCGGTCCGCGGGGCTCCCTTGGCTCGATTGGAATCATCCCGCCCAATGGTCCAATTTCCTCCAGGTCATTCTGCGCTCCAAATACGGAGGCACCCTCGACCTGATATCGAGGAATTACAAGCCCGGGGAGCTTCTGGGCGCCAATCTCCTCCTCTACGGCCGCCATCTGTGGCGCGACTTCACGTGGGCGGGGGTGGCGCTGAGCCTCGCCGGGCTTTGGAGGCAGTCGCGGCGCGATCCGGAGCTCGCCGCGGGGCTGGGCGCGGTCTTTTGGTGGACGGGCCCCGTTTTTCTCCTGGTGAGCAACATGCCCCCCAACCCGCACGCGGCGGCCATCGTCGAACCTTATTATCTGATACCCGACATGACGCTGGCCTTCTGGTCGGCCGAAGCTTTGGCGTGGCTCTCGGCCGGCGTTGTTGGCAGGGGCCTCGCGGCGGCCCTGGCGGCCTTCTTCTTGGCGGGACCCTTCGTCTCCGGGCGCACGGCCGCCTATGACCACCGTGGAGACTTTTTCGACGAAGATTACGCCCGCAATGTCCTGACGTCCTTGCCGAGAGGTGGCGTCCTCGTGGCGAAAAAAGACGTCCAGCTCTATTCCCTTTGGTACCGGACGATGGTTCTGGGGCGGCGGAGCGACGCGAGCGTCGTCGCTCAGGGCTTATGCGGCGCGCCTTGGTATCAAGAGCAGATGCGGCGCGAGAAGCCCCGGCTTGTCCTGCGCTCTCTCAAATCGCCCGATGACTGGCGGCTCTTCGCCCTGGCCAACGCCCCCGCGTATGCTTCGATGGACGCGGAAATCCCGGCGGCCGCCGCGGCTCGTGGTTCGATGAGAGGACTGCTCATCGATCTGGGGTCGCCGACCGGCTCCCGGGAGGCGCTCAAGCTTTGGAAGCTTTTCGTTTTCCGGGGACGCTACGCCTACGAGGAGCGGCCGGATTTCTTCAGCTCGGACCTCGTCAACGACGACGCCCAGGCGCTTTACCGCACGGCGACCGCCCTAGCGGGCAAGCCGCCCCTGACGGCATCCGTCGCGGCCTTGGCGCGGCGTCTGGCGATGGGTTGCTGGGCGCTTCATTGGCTCATGCCGGATCCCCCTGCCTTCCTGGGGTATTTGGCGGCCTTGGAGGGCCGTTACGAGGAAGCCCTGGGCTACGAGAAGCTCGCGGAGAGCCTCGCCGCCGCCATGTTGAGCTTGACGCGGGAGTACCATTCCCTTCCCGATGCCGTCGCGGGTGTGAGGCGCAGTCTCGCCGAGGCGCGCTTGCAGAAGGGAATCATGCTGGCGAAGCTCGGCCGTCCCGAGGAGGCCAAAGCCGCCTACGAGGACTCTCTCGAGACCTATCCGCTCGGCAAGGCTCACTACAACCTGGCCGTCTATTACTGGGACCGGGACCGCGCCCGCGCCGCCCGGGAACTCGAGGAAGCGGCGAGGCTCGACCCCTCCGACGCTCAATCGCGCCGTTATCTCGAGGCGCTCCGCCGCCGTTAGTGTGAGCCCAACGCCGGCTAAAGGGGGCCCAGCCGCGGGTAGAGCGTATAGCGGAACTGGATGAGGCCCAGGACGTCGTAGCCGCCGTTGAAGTGCAGATAGCCGATGTTGAAATCGAGCTTGAGGAAGTATCCGGCCTTAAGGTCGATGAGCCAGGGGTCAAGCAGAGCGCCGTTGAACTTGATCGCCTCGACTCCCAGCTGATGCTCGGGTTTCGGCGTGAAGAAGATGTTCGCGAAGGGCATGGTGTTGCTCTTGACCTCCGCGCCGCCGGGGATTCCTTCAAACGCAAGATTCTGGGGGTTCAGAAATTCCGAGAACTGCGACACGGCGTCCCCGAAATCGCCTTCCATCAAACCAAGGCTGGAACGGACGGGACCTATTTTTTTGCTGACGACGCCGTAGTAGTCGGTGAGAAACTGGCTGTTGGGGTTGGCGTTAACGCTGAAACTGGTGCCGGCGGCAGACCCGGCTTGCGGTTGGGGCGTTTGCCGAAGAAGGGCCGTCGCCTGCACGCCAAAGGAGGTCGCGGGAGTGTAGCGCTCTTCCTTGGCGACCTGCATCTTTCCATCCGCCGTGAGAAGCCATACCCCCAATTGGTCGAGGTAGTTCGTGTGAGGGGTGACATCGGAGAAGGAGTTCCTGCCGTAGAGCCGCCCGATCAGATACACAGCGTTGATATCGAGGCTGAGACCCGGGTCCGTGTAATAGCCGGTGCCCCGCCAAGCGGTCGGCGTCAGGATGAGCCCCGAAACGTTGAGAGGCTTCCGGGGTCCGCCTGCGAGGGTTCCCATCGACGCGGTGGGCAGGCCTCCTTGCGGAGTGAGGCGATAGACCAATAGGACCTCGGAATTAGAAGAAACGAGCCCGAAGAAATCTTTGGGGACGCGTTCCTTTGGCATCGCAAAGAGCCTGGGGGTGACGGCGGCGAACTGCTTGGTGCCCATGAGGGCATCGACATCGTAGAGGATGTCTGATTTGGTGTAGAGAATCCCTTTTTCCCCCCGCACAAGCTCCCGCCAGGCGGGATTGTCGACGACCCGGCCTTGGATGCTGAGGACGACCTTTCCGAGGACCCACGGCCCCTCCTCCAGGGGTATTTCGGTCGAATTGCCGATGAGTGCGGCAACCGAGACGGGAGCCGTGGAGGCCTCGGGGGCCTTGGCCGGGGCCGAGGCCGGGGGCTTCGGAGCCTGGGGCTGGGAGGTCGGCGCGCCGGGCATCATCGGGCGGTGAAAGCCTCCCGTAGGGAAGGATTGGGCGGCGGCCTTGATAAAAGCAACGGAAGGCAACAGAAGGCAACAGAAAACAACGGAAGGCAACAGAAGGCTGCGAAGAGCTGCGGCAGGCGACTGAGGACAAGGGACGCCCGTTGCCATCCTCCGGCTTCCTTGGCCTCCTTCTGCCTTGCTTCGCTCCTCGCGGCATTCCGTTGCGCGCGGGCCGGTCGGCGTCATTCCCAGGATTTTTCCAGCCAGTGCCTCGATTCCCGAAAATAGAGAAAGCCGGAATACCACGCGCTCAAGGCTGCGGTGAGAGTGAGCGCGTAAGGCAGGGCATGAAGCCAGGCCGGGGCCGAGCGCACGCTCTCGGCGATGATGAGAATCGCGAGTATGGCGAGGACGCAGACGCTCTGAATCGCCATGGTTTGCTTTCCCCAAGTCTGGGCCGCTATGATGCGGCCTTGTTGAGCGCTTGCCAAGATCCGCAGTCCGGCGACCAGAAACTCGCGCACGAGCATCAAAACGACGCCCCAGAGCGGTATATGCAGCGTGCGGTGCTTGGCAAGCGCGATAAGAGTCCCAAGGACGAGGAGCTTGTCTGCGATAGGGTCCGCCACCTTGCCGAAGGGGCTTTCGCGGTGAAGATGCCTCGCCAGGTAGCCGTCGGCGGCGTCCGTCAGAATGGCGAGAAGAAAAAGGAAGAGGGCGATTTCGTGCCAGCCGAGTCCGGGGTTTAAAAGAGACCAGACGACGCCGAGGGCGAGCACGATGCGGCCGACAGTGATCTGGTTGGCGACGTTCACGGATGACGCGCCGCGGCCGTCGCCGCGTAAACGCGGTAAGTGCCGTCCGGGTCCGGAGGAGGGAGCGGCGCCAATTTATCATTGATGCGCAATTGAATGGCGTTCGGGGAGCTCAGCTTGAATGCCAGCGACTTCTTGAACTTCCATCGCTGCTCCTTGCCTTTAGGGACGCGCCCCTCGAAATGGGTGATTCCGTCAGCCGCGATGCTGGCCCAGGCATCCTGACTGAACTCAATGATGGCGTGGTTGAGATGCGGGAGCTTTCCCGCGGGCGCATTGGCTGGCGGCGCCTTCGCGACTGCCGGCGACTTCACGTCGGGAGGCGCCGGCTTTAAGACAGGAGTCTGCGCCGCGGCAGGCGCGGGAGGCGGGACTTGCCGCGGCGGCGCGGAGGGGCGGTTCCTCGCGAGCCAGAAAGCGATCCCTATGGCGGCGAGAAAGGCGGCGCCTCCGAGGATGGCGGGCCAGAGCCATTCGGGCACGCCGCGTCCGTGGCGTTGCGGCGCCTGGGGGCGCTGCGACTCCTGAGATTTCTCGGATTGCTGCAGGGCATTCCAAAGCGATTCGAAATCCGCGTCAATTTCGCGGCAGTAGCCTTCAAGGAAGCCTCGGAGGTAGCTTCTCGCGGGAAAGGCGTCGGGACGGTTGCTCTCCAGGGCCTTCAGATATTTAAGCGGAATGCGGGATCGTTTGCTCAGGACCTCGAGGGTTTCGCCGCGCTTCTCGCGAGCCTTGCGCAGCTCCCTGCCGACGTCAACAGCCGGAGCGGGAGCCTTGCCGTTGGACGAATCGGAGTCAACTCGGGCTTCGTCGTTCATGAACAGCTCCTATTATAGCGGGATCGGCATTTCAAAGTTATCACTGATTGACGACGCCGGGAAGGGACGGGTTGTCAAAAACTTCCGCGTCCGGCGGAGGGCGGAAGCGGAACATCGACTCCGGGACGAGTTCGTTGAAACGGACGGCGCTAAAGCGCGTGCGGACGGAAAGGTCCCCGGCCGAGAGCAGGGCCTCTCGCGGGAAAAAGTCGTTGCCCGAGAGGATGAGGACGAGGCGGAAATGGGCTTTTGGGTCCCGGGGCTTGAGCCTTATATCGATGGCGCGTTGGCCGGAGGCGGCGACGGCAGTCGTGGCGCCGACAAGCTCGTAGCGCGACAGCAGGCTCGCGTAATGGCCGAGGTCGAGGAGATTCTGGGCCAGCGGTTCCGAACGTTTCCAGGCATCAAGACGGGTTTTAATCACTTGGTTCGTGGAAATGCGCCAGACCCAGATATGGCGGCCGTCCGAGACCGTCACTTGAGCTTCAGGGGAGCTTTGCTCGATGCGGAAGAGATCGGGGGCTTGGTAAAAAAACCTTCCGCCGGCACGCTGGCTGGCTCCCGAGCCCTCCCACTGGAGCTCCTGGGAAAAGGAAGCCTGGACTGTCTTGATGGCGCTGTCGAGGCGTTCGAAGCCCTTGAGGACGATATCGGCCGTGACTGGAGCCGTTGCCGGCAGGACGAAGCCGTCAAGAAGCCCCGAGGAAGCGGAGGAGGGGCTTGAGACGCTCAGCGCCGAGGAGTCGGGGCCGGAGGGCGGCTGGGCGCAAAGCGGGGCCGCGGCCAGCCATATCCAGAGGCCCGCGTTCATGGCGCGGGAGTCCCGGGAGCGTTCGAGAAGTTTTTCTTCAGGCAGTCCTCGATCTGGTCAAAGCGAATTTCCCAACGGTTGGAGCCGTCCGGTTTGTGGATAAGACCCTTGACCTCGAGAAGGCTCAGGAGATTCGTCGCGCGAGCGGAGGAACCGAACTGAGACTTGAGGAGGTCTTGGGAGACTCGCCTCCTCTCGAGGATGAGCTTCAAGGCGCGGGCGAACTCCTCGGGAGCCACCCCGTGAGGACCGAGGTCGGCGGAAAGAGCGGAGGGAGCCGCCTCCCAGGGGGCGTAGGAAGGGCCGCCCTGCTCGACAAGATGCGCGGCCACGCGGCGGATTTCCTCCTCGCTCACGTAGGCGCCCTGGCAGCGCTCGGGCTTTTGCGCGCCCGCCGCGAGGAAGAGGAGGTCGCCCCTCCCCTGCAAGGATTCCGCCCCCGAGGAGTCGAGGATGACCTTTGAGTCGATTCGGGAGATGACCTGCAGGGCGACGCGGCAGGGAAGGTTCGCCTTGATGACGCCCGTGATGACGTCCACCGAGGGTCTTTGCGTGGATAAAACGAGATGGATGCCCACGGCCCGTGCCATCTGAGCCAAGCGCTGAATGGCGGTCTCGACGCTGTCGCGCGACAGGAGCATGAGATCCGCGAGTTCGTCGATGACGACGATGACGAAATACTCCCTGGCCTCGCCGCGGCGGTCGGCCTCCTGATTGTAGGAGTCGATGTTGCGGACTCCCCATTTCGCGAATTTCTCGTAGCGCGCATCCATGAAGCGAACGAGGGCGTCGAGGGCTTGGCGGGCGTGCTTGGCGCTCGTGATGACCGAGGCGTTCTCCGGAGAGGCGGTTGGATCGAAGAGATGCGGAATGCCGTTATAGAAGGTCATCTCAAGGCGCTTGGGATCGATCATGACGAACTTGAGCTCGTCGGGGCGGGCTCGATAGAGGATCGAAAGGATCATGACATGGAGGAAGACGGATTTGCCGCTGTTGGTCGCGCCGGCGACGAGAAGATGCGGCATCTTTTGAAGATCGGCGGTTCTTTGCTCCCCGTCGGACGACAAGCCGAGGATGAAGGAGGTCAAGGGATCCTTGGGGCCCAGCGCCCCGCGTTCGAGGAGCTCCCGCAGAACCACGAAGGCCGGACGGGGGTTCGGAATCTCGACGCCGACCGCGCCTTTGCCGGGGATCGGCGCCAGAAGCCGTATCCCCTTTGCCTTGAGAGCGAGGGCGATGTCGGACTCCCTCGCGACGATCGAGCTCACCTTGACCCCCGCGGCGGGCTCGAGCTCATAGCGCGTGATGACGGGCCCGGGAGTCACGCCGACGACTGCGGCCGATATGCCGAAATCGTTCAGGGTTTTTTCAAGACGACGGCTCGTCGCCTCGATCTCCACCAGCGGCGGTTTTCCGGAGCCGGTTTGGTTTTTAGGGAGATCGAGTAGATCGGCGCGGGGCGCCAGGTAGCTCGCGTAAGGCGAGGCGGGATCCGGAGGGCGCCTCCTCGGGGCGGTCTGGGCGGCATCCGCGGCGGCCTGGCGCGACGGCTTGCCGAAGTTTGGCGCGGACTCGACAGGCTCCGCGGAAGACGAGAGGGGCTTGGGCGGCGGCGCGGCCCGTCCGGGGGCGGATGGGGCCGGGGCCGGCTTTGGAAGCGCCGCGGCGGCCTTGGCCTCGCGGAGTTTTTGGGCCACCGACTGGCGCTCTTGCCTCCATTCGCTGAAATCGTCGCGAAGGAACCGGACGAGGGTCTTGACCCCCTCGAGATAGTCAAGCCCATAGAGAATATTGAGCGCCACGAGGAGAAAGGGCGCCGCCACGAGAAAAGCGCCGAAAGCTCCGAAGATATTGACAAGCAGGCCCTGCAGGCGGTTTCCGACGGCGCCGCCCCAGGTTGCGGGCGAGGCGCCCAAGAGGGAGGCTAGGAGCCCCAGGAGCGCGGCGGCGGACGCGAGGGCGGCCGCCAGGCTTACCCAAAGAAGACTGCGGCGCGCCGCGTCCTTTCGGGCGGCTTTTCTCGCGAGGATGCCTAACAAGGACAAGGGCAGAAGCCATGCCGAGTGCCCGAGTGCGCCTCGGAGGGCTAAGGCAATTCTCGCGCCGACGACTCCCGCGTTTTGGGGCCAGGCCAAAAGCCACCCCAGATAAAGACCCAGCGCGCCTCCCATCAACCCGCCGCCCAGCCCCTTGAGCCGCGCCTGCCTGCCGGAGGACTGGCGGCGTTCCTTGGAAAGCTTGAGCTGGGCGCGCCCGGGTCTAGGCACGACTAGCGTTTGATGAGGAAGAGGTCCTGTCCCGATTTGACGGGTTTCCCGTTCTCGACGAGTGCCCGGAGGACCGTACAGTCGAAGTCGGCCTTGATCTCATTGAACACCTTCATGGCCTCGATCATGCAGATGACCTGGCCCGCCGCGACGCGGTCCCCTTCCTTGGCATAGGGCGGCGCCGATGCCGTGCTCGCGCGATAAAAAATGCCCATCATGGGCGCCTTGATCGTTTCGGAGCCCGCGGGCGGGGACGGCGCGGCCGCGCGTTGGGCGGCGGCCTCTGCCGGAGCGCTCGCGATTGCGCCCCCCGCGGCGGGCCCCATGAAAACTGGGACGGGCACGGGGGTCTGCTCGGAAGGCTTCCTGACAAGGCGCACATGGAGGTCGTCATCGTCGAGCTCCAAGCGCTCGAGGCCATGGGAGCGCATGAACTCATAGAACTCCTTGAGCCTCTCCAGGGCGCGCGTCCCCCCCGGCTGTTGGGAAGGTTTCGATGGCGCTTTGCGGGCCACTAGCGCGGATTCCTCGGACGATGTCCGCCACCCGGAAAGGCAGGCTGGTGGCGGCCGCCGCGATGTCCGCCGCCGGAACCCTTGCCGTCATCCTGCGGCGGTTCGCCTTCGCCTCCTCCGGCGAGCAGCGCCCGGCGCGACAGGCGGATGCGGCCCGAACTGTCGATCTCGATGACCTTCACCTGGACCGTATCGCCCTGCTTGAGGACGTCCTCCACGCGCGCGACACGCTTCGTGTCGATCTGGGAAATATGGAGCAGGCCCTCCTTGCCGGGGAGAATTTCGACGAACGCTCCGAATTCCTTGATGGAGACGACGCGGCCTTCGTAGACCTTGCCGATCTCGGCTTCCTGGGTCAGAGCCTCCACTTCGGCCCGCGCCCTATCACAGGAGTCGGCATCCACGCCGGAGATGAAAACCGTGCCGTCGTCCTCCACCTCGATTTCGACGCCGTAGGTGTCGATGAGGCGGCGGATGTTCTTTCCTCCAGGCCCGATGAGCTGGCCGATGTGGTCGGTGGGGATCGTCAGCCGGTAGAGCCTCGGCGCGTAGACCGAGAGCTGCGAGCGCGGCTGATTGATCGCCTGGGCCATCTTGTCGAGAATGAAGAGCCGGCCTCGCTTGGCCTGCGCGAGGGCCTCTTTGAGAATATCGACGGAAAGGCCCGCGACTTTCATGTCAAGCTGGAAGCTCGTGATGCCCTTCGTCGTTCCGGCGACCTTGAAATCCATGTCGCCGTTGTGGTCCTCGATGCCCGCGATGTCGGTGAGGATGGCGTGGCGGCCGTCCTCAAGGATAAGCCCCATGGCGACGCCGGCGCAGGCCGCCTTCATGGGGACCCCGGCGTCAAAAAGAGCCAGAGAACCGCCGCAGACGCTTGCCATGGACGAGGAGCCGTTTGACTCGAGGATATCGGAAACGATGCGTATCGTATAACCGAACTCCTCATCGGAAGGAAGGAGCGGCGCCAGCGCCCGGCGGGCGAGCGCCCCATGGCCGATCTCGCGGCGCGCGGGACCCCGTTCGGGCTTGACTTCTCCGACGGAGAAGCCGGGGAAGTTGTAGTGGAGGAGGAATCGTTCCTTGTATTCCCCCTCGAGTTCGTCCATGATCTGCATGTCCGCGGGGCTGCCCAGCGTCGCGGTACAGAGGGCCTGAGTCTGTCCGCGCGTGAAGAGAGCCGAGCCGTGGATGCGGGGCAGGAAGGGGACTTGGATGGAAATCGGCCGAATCTCCTCGAAGCCGCGTCCGTCGGGGCGCTGCCGGTCCCTCAGGGCCATGGCGCGGCTTTCACGGTAGAGGATGTCCTCGACAATCGCAGAGACGTGCGCTTCTCCCCCCACGAGCGCCGGCGTCTGGGCCTCGGCGGCGATCGCCGTCTTGAGAGACTCCTTTAAGGAAGAGATTTTTTCATCCAAGCCGCGTTTGTCGAGCTTGAGGCGCAGGGCTGACTTGACGCCTTCGACGGCCCGGGGCTCGATGAACTCCCGGATCTCCTTGGGGTGCTCCGGCGCCTTGACGGCGCGCTTCGCCACGTTCCGCCCGGAGGCGGCCGAAGCCGCGACGAGGCGCGTTTGCAGCTCGCAGAGCTTGTCGATCGCCTCCTGGGCGACCTGCAGGGCCTCGATGACGAATTCCTCCGTCACCTCCTTGGCCCCGCCCTCCACCATGAGAATCGCGCCCTTCTTGCCGGCGACGACGAGTTCCATGTCGGCGCGGTCCCGCTCCTCGAAGGTCGGAAAGAGGACGAGCTTGCCTTCCAACGCGGCGACGCGGGTCGCCGCGACGGGCCCGTCCCAGGGCACGTCCGAGAGCATCAAGGCCGATGAAGCGCTCGTGATCGCGAGCACGTCCGAGTCGTTTTCGATGTCGGAGGCTATGACGAGGCTATGGACCATCGTCTCGAAGTTCCAGCCCTCGGGGAAGAGCGGCCTGATCGGCCGGTCGACGAGGCGCGAGGAGAGGACTTCTTTTTCCCGGGGGCGATTTTCGCGCTTAAAAAACCCTCCCGGAATGCGGCCCGCGGCATAGGTTCGCTCGCGATATTCGGAGGTGAGCGGGATAAAGCTCACGTCCTTGGGAGTCTGCGAGGCCGTCGCGCTCGTGAGGACGACGGTGTCGCCGAGACGCACCGTCGCGGCGCCGCCCGCTTGCTTGGCAATGCTGCCCGTTTCCAGCGTCAGGGTCTTTCCCCCGACGGTTTCCTGGAGGGATATCTTTTGAATGGAGTTCGCCACGTTACTTTCTCAGATCGAGCTGCTTGAGAAGCTGGGCGTATCCTTCGCGGTCGAAGCTCTTCAAATATTCCAGAAGCCGGCGCCGACGGCCGACCAGCTTGAGAAGGCCTCGCTGCGAGGAGAAATCCTTCGCGTGACCCTTGAGATGGGAGGAGATGCTTTTAATCCTCTCGCTCAAGATCGCGATTTGAGAACGGGAGTTTCCCGTATCAGCGGAAGTATTCCCGAATTTGCTGACGATGTCTGTTTTGGCTTGTTTTGTGATCATAGTGTTTTCAACGGGGCTTCCTCGGCCATGGAAGGGCGGAGGCATCGTGCTTCCGGATGCTATTTTAGGAAGCCGCTTTCGTCGCTTTCGATTTTCCTTGTAATAGTTTGATTTTCAGTCTCTTTATTGTCCCGCACAGTATAGTAATGTTTCCGCGGAGGGGTCAAACGTTCGGGCGGGAAAAGGCCGATAGATCACCGGACGGACCGCAGGAGTTGATGGAGAGCGAAGGCGCAGGCGCGGCGGCGCACCGTCTCCCGGTCTCCCGAGAACCAGCTCTCGAAGACTTCCGTCTTGGAGCTGTGGGGGCCGGAAAGGCCGAAGAAGACGGTCCCGACGGGTTTTTCCCGGGAGCCGCCTCCCGGCCCCGCGATGCCCGTGATGGAAAGGCCCAGGGAGCTCCGGCAGCGCCGGCGCGCGAGCCGGGCCATCTCGGCGGCGCACTCGGCGCTGACCGCCCCGCGGCCTCGAAGCGTTTCAGCCTTGACGCCCAGGAGCCGGCGCTTGAGGTCGTTGGAGTAGACGAGATAGCCCCCCAGGAAATATCGGGAGCTTCCCGGCGTCCGGGTGAGCCTGGAGGCGAGCATCCCCGCCGTGCAGGACTCGGCCACCGCGAGCGTGAAGCCGCGGCGCAGAAGACGGCGTCCCACGACGTTTTCGAGACTGTCATCTCCCGAGCCGAAGACGTGGCGGCCGACGAGGGCCTTGGCGCGTCTTAAAAGGCGGACCTTGAGAGCGTGATTTTTCGAGGGGCTTGGGCCTCCGATCAGGGCGTGGAATTCGACTTCGCCGTCCGAGGCGAGTATCGTGAAATCGAGCCCGGGGCCTTTTTGGGACACGATCGGCTGGAGAAGCTCCTCCGCCTTCGACTCCGCGACGCCGCTCAAGTGGAGCGAGAAGCCCTCGACGTGGCGGCCGCGGGCAAGCCGCCGCTTGAGATCGGGCAGGACTTGGCGATCAAAGATAGGGGACATCTCCCGCGGCGGCCCTGGCAGAAGATAGGCGATCTTTTCGTCTTTCCCGCGGCCCACGACGATCCTTTGGCCCGGCGCCGAGCCGCGGGCATTGGGGAGGGGCGTGGCTCCCTCGATGAAATAGGCTTGGCGGCGGTTGGAGTCCGGGATGGCGGTTCCGTGGCGGGCGAGCTTGCGTTCGATCTCACGGAAGATCTCGGGGCGGAAATGGAGCCCGCGATGGAGCGCCTTCGCGGCGCCCTCCCGCGTGACGTCGTCAAAGGTGGGGCCCAGCCCCCCACAAACGACCGTCGCCTCGGATCGCGACAAGGACTCTCTCAGGGCCCGGGCGATCTCCGCGGCGTCATCCGGGATTTGGGAGGCTTTGCCGACGACGAAGCCGGCCGCGCGCAGTTTCTTGGCGATATAGGGGCCGTCGCCGTCGGAGCGGCCGCTCAGGAGTTCCGTGCCCACGCAGAGAAGCTCGACGCGCGCGGGTTCCGCCCCGCGATTTGAGTTCATTTTCCCGTTTATGATACTTTATCTCGAGTCCAACTGAATGCAGGGATTCCCGATCGTCATCTCCGCGCCCTCCGGGGCTGGCAAGTCCACCATCTGCCGCAAACTTCTGGAGCGACGGCGGGACCTGGCCTACTCGATCTCCTGCACGACCCGTCGCCCACGGCCAGGCGAAAAAAACGGCCGCCAGTATCATTTCATGAACCGCGAGGAGTTCAAGCACGCCGTCCACAAGGGTGATTTTCTCGAGTGGGCTGTCGTCCACGACGAATACTACGGCACGCCGCGCCGCTTCATCCAGGAGACGATGGAAAAGGGCAAAAACCCGCTCCTGGCGATCGACGTCCAAGGAGCCCTCGCCTTGCGGCGAAAGCTTCCCCAGGTGACGCTCATCTTTGTCGCGCCTCCTTCCCTGCGGGTGCTCCGGGAGCGGCTTGTCGCCCGGCGCGACGAGGAGGCCTCGATTGAGAAACGCCTGGCTCGGGCGTGCGAAGAGATGGAGGAGGCCGGTCATTACGATTACTTGGTCGTCAACGACGATTTGGAGAAGGCCGTCTCCTCCATCGACGCCGTCATCACGGCCGAGGGCCTTAGGACCAAACGCCGGACGCCGCCAAAGTTTTTTTTGAAGCCGGAGAGTCCGTGCAGCAAGAACGCATGACCTGGAGGAAGCGATGACCAAGAAAACGAAGACGACCGCCGAAGACTCCGTCGCGGAGGAAAAGACGATGCCCCGGGAGGATGCCGCGGCTACAATCCCGCCGCTTCTGCCGTCGGCGGCAGCGATGGTTCATGTGCCCCAGGAGGGCTGGGTTTCCCTGGCCCACGTGATGCGCCAAGGAATCGTAGCGCCTAAATCCGAAGGGACACGCGCCAAGTCGCGGGCTCCGGCCGCCAGTCTCCAGGAGCTGGTTTTGGATTACAAGGGAGCACGGTACAAGGTCGTTTCCGTCGCCGCGGCCTGGGCCCGGGTCTTGCGACGCCAAGAGGAGAACCGCCACCTCACTCCCAATGAAATTCTGCAGCGCGCGCTGCGAGATGTCCTGAGCGGGTCGGTGGATTGGGACAAACTTAAGACGGGCAGCGAGCTCTCCGCGGCCGCCGCGCCGGCCGAAGAAAGCCCCAAGGAAGGAAAGGCTCGTTGAGAGCGTCGTCCAAGGCTTCCGCTCTTGCCCGCGAATTACGCCGTCACCTGCGCGATGCTTTCGAGGACGACATCGCTTTCGTGCCGCTAAACTCCGGCGAACCTCTGGCCCGCGGGGGTTCCGGCGTTGCCCAAACGGCATTGACGGGTTCGAGGGAAGATGTCTTTCAAAAGCTCGCCGAGACCATTCGGGCCTGCCGGGCCTGCCCGCTAGGCCGCGCCCGCCGCAACGCCGTCCCGGGGGAAGGAAGCCTCGCCGCCGACGTCGTCTTCGTCGGCGAAGGGCCGGGGCTCGACGAGGACCGCCTCGGCCGCCCCTTTGTGGGCCGGGCGGGGCAGCTCCTCGACCGCATCCTGGCCTCCATCGGGCTCTCGCGAGATACGGTCTATATCGCCAACATGGTCAAATGCCACCCGATGAAGGACCCCGATTCTCCAGACTCTCGCGGCAACGACCGCCCCCCCTCCCCTGATGAAATGGAAGCGTGTCGCGGCTATATCGAGGCCCAACTCCGCCTCATCGCTCCCCGCTTCATCGTGACCTTGGGCGGGGTCGCGAGCAAGGCCTTGCTGCGGGAGGAGACCCCGATCTCCAAGCTGCGCGGACGATGGAGGGAGTTCTCCCTGGAGGGGCTGGCAGCCCCCATTCGTCTTCTCCCCACTTACCATCCCGCGGCGCTCCTGCGCCAGCCGGAGTTGAAGCGCGCCGTTTGGGAGGACATGAAAAGCCTTCGCGACGCGCTTGGAGAGCCAGTCCGCCCATGAACCCCGATCCCTCTTTCCCGTCTCGACCGCGGCGCGATGAAAGGGAGAGCGCCGCGGCGAATGACAACGGGCTTTTCTCGTATCTCAAATATTTTTGGGGCGATAAGGCGATCGCGGCGATTACCCCCAGCAGCCGCTACTTGGTTGGCCGCATCATGCGCGCGGCCGCGGTCGAGGGGGCCCGCCGCGTTGTTGAATATGGCCCCGGGGCAGGGGTCGTCACTCATCAGATCCTGCGGCGCATGTCCAAGAATGGACGGCTGCTCACGATCGAAATGAATCCAAATCTCTTCGCCGCGCTCTCCCGGCGCATGCACGACCCCCGCGTGGCGCTGCGCATCGGCGACGCGCGCCAGGTCGACCGGATCGCGAGGGAGGAGGTTTTTTCCTCCGTCGACGCCGTCGTCTCCGGGCTCCCCTTCGCCTTCCTTCCCTCATCGAGCCGCGAGGAGTTGCTGGGAAAGACGGCCGCGCTGCTCAGGCCCGGCGGCCGCTTCGTCGCCTATCAGATCACGCTCCATCTCGTCCCTCTCCTTAAGAAATACTTCCGGAAGACGAACATCGAATGGGAAGTGCGCAACATCCCTCCTCATTTCGTCATGACGGCGTACAAATGATCGCTACGGAAAGCCGCGGATTGCCGCGGAAAGCCGCGGATTGCGAAAAATCCCTTTGGGAGGCTGCTTTCCCGCTGCCTTTGTTCGCCAACCGGCGCCATCCGTAGCATTCGTGAAAATCGCCGAGGTCGCCTTCGCCCTTCCGCTTCATCAGACTTACCACTATCTGTTGCCCACGGGATCGGATGCCGAGACAGGATCCCGTGTTCGAGCGCCGTTCGGCTCTCGGCGTCTGGTGGGAACCGTCCTTAGGATCTTCGACGCGACTCCCGAACGGCCCTTGAAAACGATCGAGGCCGTTATCGACCCGAAGCCCGTCTTGCCGGCGGAGCTCGCCGGGCTGGCGCAATGGCTTTCCTCCCATTATGGGGCGCCGCTGGGAGAATGCCTGCGCGCCGTATCCCCTTCCTTCGTCAAAACGCGCGCCGAAGCCGGAGCCGCGCCGGAATTGGCCGCAGTTGCGCCCCAGGGCTCGCCGCGGCCCGCGTTCGAACTCACCGCCGCCCAGTCGCAGGCCCTCGCTCGGCTCTCGCGGATGCTCGCGAGCGGGCGGCATCACGCGGCTCTTCTCTACGGCGTCCCGGCCTCGGGCAAGACGGAGGTCTATCTGAGGCTGATCCGTCAGGCGATCATGGGCGGCGGCCAGGCTCTCTTTCTTCTTCCCGAGATATCCCTGACGCTTCCGTTTTACGATGATTTCATCCGGGCTCTAGGCGTGCCGGTTGGGTTGTGGCACTCCCGCATGGGGCTGCGCGACAAGCGGAAGGCGTGGTCGGCTCTCGCCTCGGGCGAGATGCAGGTCGTCGTCGGGGCCCGCTCCGCGGCGTTGCTTCCCTTCAAGAACCTGAGGCTCGCGGTCCTCGATGAGGAGCAGGACCCGTCTTACAAGGAAGATGGTCGCGCGCCGTTCTATCATGCCCGCGACGTGGCGGCCGAGCGCGCCCGGCGGTCGGGCGCTCTCCTCGTGCTGGGTTCCGCGACGCCGTCCTTGGAGGCATGGTCCATGGCGGCCGAAAACAAAGCCGAACTCGTCGCCCTTCCCGACCGTGTCTCGAGCCTTCCGCGGCCCAGCGTCCGGCTCATCGCTCCGCCGCCCCCCCAGGAAGGCCGGGTTCTCTCCGAGGAGATCCTCGATCTCCTCAAGGCGGCGCTCCAACGCCGGGAGCAGGCGATTCTCCTTCTCAACCGCCGGGGGTTCAACACCCTTCTCCTGTGCCGCCGATGCGGATGGGTCGACCGCTGTCCTCACTGCGGCGTCGCCAAGATCCGCCACCGCAGCGAAAAGGGCTTTTCCCTTATTTGCCACCACTGCGGCCGTTCCTACGATGTGCCCTTCGCGTGCGGGCAATGCCGGTCTCCGTCTCTCGCCGCCACGGGCGCTGGAACCCAAAAAGTGGCCGAGGATTTGAAGGCGCGCCTTCCTGGCGCCCGGGTGCTTAGGCTCGACCGGGATACGCTTGACGGGAAGGGACTCAAGGAAAGCCGCGTTTACGAGAAATTCCTGCGCCTGGATGCCGACATCTTGGTCGGAACTCAGCTCGTGGCGAAGAGCTTCCACTTTCCCCGCGTGACGCTCGTGGGCGTCGTGGACGCGGACGCCATGCTCCAGATGCCTGATTTTCGAGCCTCCGAGCGCGCGGCCCAGTTGCTCTGCCAGGCGGCCGGGCGCTCGGGGCGGGCGGAGCTTCCCGGACTCGTCGCCGTCCAAACGAGGCTGCCCGAGTCCCCGGCGCTCCGGGCGGCCTTGAGCGCGGACTACGCCGCCTTCGCGGAGCGGGAGCTTGAAGTGCGGCGGGAGCTCGGCTACCCCCCCGCGGGCGGCCTTGTCCGCGTGGTGCTGAGCGGTCCGGAGGAAGGGCCTCTCTGGGAGGCCGCGCGGAGCGCCGTGCAAAAGATCCGAGAGGGGCTCCCCGAGCTTCCGGTCGTCGGCCCCGCCCCTGCGGTTGTCCGTCTCGAGTCGAAGCGGCCCAGGATCCACTTTCTCGTCAAGATCCCGCGCGGCTTTGACTCCCAAAGGCTGTTTTTACTTTTGCGCGCCATCAAAACCCCCTCCGGCCTGCGTCGGCGCGTGGACGTCGACCCCTATGACCTCTTCTAGCTCTCAAGCGGCCTTTGACGTCCAACTCAAGGTCTTCAAGCGCGGCGCGGCGACGTTTCTGAGCCCCGAGGAGCTCAAGGCGAAGCTCGCGCTCGGCCGACCCCTGCGCGTGAAGCTGGGCGTGGATCCGACCTCCCCCGAGCTCCATCTGGGCCACAGCGTCGTCCTCGCGAAGCTGCGCGCCCTCCAGGATCTGGGCCACCAAGCCGTGCTCATCATCGGCGACTTCACGGCGCGCATCGGCGACCCCTCCGGGCGTGATTCGACGCGGCCGCCGCTCTCCGAGGAGCAAATCGCCAAGAATGCCGCGACCTACGGAGAACAGGCGTTCAAGATCCTCGACCGCGGCAAAACGGAGCTCCGCCGGAATTCGGAATGGCTTGACGTCTTCCTCCAAAAGGGGCTCCTCGACACCTTGAAAACCCTGACCGCCCAGCAGATTCTCGCGCGCGAGGACTTCAAGGAGAGGCTCAAGACCAACGCGCCCCTGACCCTCCTTGAAATGCTTTATCCCGTTTTCCAGGCCTACGATTCGATCGCGGTGAAAGCGGACGTGGAACTGGGAGGCAACGACCAGCTCACCAATCTCCTCATGGGCCGGCGCCTGATGGAGGCCGCCGGGATGAAGCCCCAGCTCGTCGTGACCACCCCTCTTCTGGTCGGGACCGATGGGACGCAGAAAATGTCGAAATCATACGGCAATTTTGTCGCCCTCAACGACGTTCCCGACGAGATGTTCGGCAAGCTCCTGCGCATCTCGGACGAGCTCATGATGGTCTATTACGAGCTCTTGACCGACGCTCCCCTGACCGAGATCCAAAAAATACATCCTCTTAATGCCAAGAAGGACTTGGCGGAGACGATCGTCGCCCGCTATCATGGCCTCGCCGCGGCCCGCGCCGCGAAGGAGCGCTTCGAGCGGGTCTTCACCGAGAGGCAGGCTCCGCAGGACGCGCCCAAGATCGGCGTTCCCCCGGGCCTCGCCTTGAGCGAGATCATCGTCCGCGCGGGCGCCGCGAAGTCGAAAAACGAGGCGCGGCGCCTCCTGTCCCAGGACGCCGTCCGCCTGGACGGCGAGAAGGTCGCGGCGGACGCTCCGTTGTCCGAAAGGGGCTCTTTTCTCCTGCAGGTCGGGCGGCGCCGATTCGTGCGCGTGGATGTCCAATAACACCCTTTGGTAAGATCATTTTTGCCATGCTAACGATCATCGGGGCATTGCTGGCGACTTTGGCTCCCTTTGCCTCCGCCGACGCTGATTGGGACGCGCGGATCGTCGGCGCGACGGGCACCGTCTCGGTCCTCCTTGCCTCGGAGGGAGTCTCCAAACCCTACCCGGCCCAGGACGGGCTTCCTCTTTCGCCGGGCGACAACGTGACGACCGGGAACGACGGCCGGGTCCTCCTGACCTTGAGCGGGGAGCACTCGATCACGCTTCTGCCCGATTCCTCGATCACGATATCCTCCGTCACGAAGTCCCAGACCCTTTTCGACCTTGCGAGGGGCCGCCTTCTCGCCTTCATCTCGCCTCTCTCCTCCGATCAGAAGCTCTCGGTCGAAACCCCCCAGGCCGTCGCCGCGGTGCGCGGAACCGAGTTCGGGGTCGATGCCGGAGCCTCCCAAGCATCGGTCGGCGTTTTCGATGCGGGGCATGTCGAGGTCTTCTCTCCCTCCGGACGGGTTTTGATCGGCCCGGACCAGGAAACCTCCGTCGCTCCCGGCAAGACCCCGCTCCCGCCGAGAGCTCTCACCCGGCGCTTCCTGCGCTATCGCCCCTTCCTGAAAGCCTTGCGTCGGCAGTGGCGCCAAGTTCGCCGGTCTTGGCCTCGAATGGCCAGGCTCAATCGCCGGGTCCTTCGACGACGCTTCATGGCGATGCGCCAGGGACGACGCCCGGCGCCGCGATGGCGCCGCCCTCTCTTGCACGGCCGTCGCCCCGCCTTTGCGCCGGCGCGGGAAGGCCGCCGCTCCGAGCGCGGGAGGCGCAGAAGGGAGCGGCCATGAGCAAGTCTGCCGTCGCCCCCGCGGCTATCGAGCCGACCTCGGAATCCGGGGAGCGTAGCACGCTCTCCGGAATTCCGGTCGAACCTCTCTATGCCTCCGCCGATTTCCAGGGCGCCGATCTCATGTCGATTCTCGGCCGCCCAGGGCGCCATCCCTACGCTCGAGGGATTAAATCCGGTGGTTATCGCCAGCACCCCTGGACGATGAGGCAGTTCGCTGGACATAAGACCGCCAAGGACACCAACGAACGCTTCAAATACCTGCTCGCGCACGGTGAAACCGGGCTCTCGACCGCCTTCGACCTCCCGACCCTGATGGGCCTGGACTCGGACGACCCCCGCTCCCAGGGCGAGGTGGGCCGCGAGGGCGTGGCGGTGGACTCCTTGGCCGATTTCGAGCTCTTGTTCTCCGGCATCGATCTCGCGCGCGTTTCAACCTCCATGACGATCAATCTCCCAGCGCCCGTGATGTTGGCCATGTACCTCGCGGTCGCCAAGCGCCAGAACGTCCCCTTCAAGCGCTTGCGCGGGACCCTGCAGGCCGACATCCTCAAGGAGTACATCGCCCAAAACGAATATCTCTATCCTCCCGAGCCCTCTCTGAGGCTCGTCTTGGACACGATTGAATATTGCGTCAAGGAGGTCCCGCGCTTCTATCCCATCTCGATCTCGGGCTATCATATTCGCGAGGCCGGGGCGGACGCCGTCCAGGAGCTGGCCTTCACCCTGGCCGACGGACGCGATTATGCGCGCCGGCTCGTCGCGCGGGGCTTGGCGGTGGATGACTTCGCAAGCCACCTTTCCTTCTTCTTCGACGTGCACAACAATTTCTTCGAAGAGATTGCGAAGCTCCGCGCGGCACGCCTTCTCTGGGCCCGCATGATGAAAGAGGAGTTCGGCGCCAAAAACGAGCTTTCCTGCATGCTCGCGATGCACTGCCAGACGTCGGGGGTGTCGCTCACGGCCCAGCAGCCCTTAAATAACCTCGTGCGCGTGGCTTACCAGGCCTTGGCCGCGGTGCTGGGCGGAACCCAGAGCTTGCACACGAATTCCTACGATGAGGCGCTCGCCCTTCCCTCGGACGAGGCCGTGACCCTGGCTCTCCGAACGCAGCAGATCCTGGCTCTGGAAAGCGGGGTGACGGACACCCCCGACCCCTTGGGCGGCTCTTATTTCCTCGAAAGCCTGACGCGCGAGATCTCCGAACGCGCCACGGCGCTCCTGCGCCGCATCGACGAGCTGGGCGGCGTCGTCGCGGCCCTCGAGGCGGGATTTTTTCACAAGCAGATCGCCGAGACGGCCTTCCGCTTCGAAGAGGACCTGTCGCGGCGGCGCCGCAAAATCGTCGGCGTCAACGTCTTTGGGGGGCAAACGCGCCGCCCCCCCATCTTGAAGATCAAGAGCGTCGTCGAGTCGCGCCAGATCAAGGCCTTGCGGGCGCTTCGCCGCTCGCGCGACAACGCCGCGACCCGGGCCGCCTTGAAGCGTCTCCAGGAGGCCGCCGGGGCCGGCGCGAACGTCCTTCCCCCGATTCTCGAGGCCGTGGAGGCTTATGCGACCGTTGGCGAGATCACCGCGGCCTTTCAGGAAACCTTCGGGGAATACGCCCCTCAGTGGTGAAGGCCGGCCGGATCGCGGCGCTGTTGGGCTTTGCGCTTGCTTCCTGGCTTATGTGGGAGACCTTCCGCTCGAGCGGTCCCAAGGTCCAGGTCGTTCTCCCCTCCGGGCTCAACGCTCGCCAGGCGGCGCGTCTGCTGGCTCGGGCAGGGGTGATCGACTCTCCGCGACTTTTCAAACTTCTCCTCAAGACCACGGGTCTTGACCGGCAACTCAAGCCGGGTGAATACCGGCTGGGCGCGCCGATGCCCCTTTCGAGGCTGTTGCGCGCGCTGCGCGCGGGTCCTCCGGGCATCCGCGTGGTGATTCCCGAGGGCTTTTCTGCCCAGCAGATCGCCGAGCGCCTGGACGCGGCGGGCGTCTGCCGAAAGCGCGATTTTTTGAGACTCGTCAAGCGTCGCAGGCTCGAGGGGCGGCTGTTCCCGACGACCTATTACCTGGATTCTGGTTCGGCGCCCGAGGCGGTGATCCGGCGCATGCTGGCGGAGTTCGATAAAACGATTCCTCCCGTCTATCAGGCCTCGGGCTCGCGGATGGGCCTCGAGGCGGCGCTGGCTCTGGCCTCCATCGTCGAGCGCGAGGCGCGCAAGGACGCGGAGCGTCCGCTCATCGCCGCGGTCTACCTCAACCGCCTGCGTCTTGGCATGCGCCTGGAGGCCGACCCGACGGTCCAGTACGCCCTCGGCTATTGGAAAAAGGGCCTCACGCGCCAGGACCTTAAAGTCGCATCCCCCTACAATACCTATGTCCACCGAGGCCTGCCACCAGGTCCCATCTGCAACCCGGGCTTGAACTCCTTCGAGGCCGTTCTTCATCCCGCGACGACCGACGCTCTTTATTTCGTCGCGGACAATCGCGGCGGGCACATTTTCTCGGCGACGAACGCCCAGCATATCCGCGCCAAGCAAAAGATTCGAAGAGAACTCCGGGCTCGCCGGTAACATGCCCGCGAGCGCGGGACCCGGCGCTAGGGTTTGGACCCGGCCGCCCCCCCCTCTTGGTAGTGCTTGACCACGCGGGCGAGCTCGGCCTGCATGTCCGCCTTGAGGCGCTCAATCTCATGGGTCTTTTTGCGGGAGACTTCCTCGAAGGCCTGCTCCCTCTTGAGAAGCTCGCCTTCCCGGTCGAGGATCATCCTGTCTCGCTCGCGGTTGCGGGCCTCCCAGGAAGAGAGCTCGGCCATCCTGCGCTCGTGCGCCTTCGAGAGATCGGCCTCGCGCATGACGTACTGGGACTCGATCTCGGAAAGACGCCTCCTAAAGTCCTCGATCAGGTCAGTCTGCTTTTTCTGAAGGGTGGCCAGCTCCGTGGCGTAGTTCGCCTCGAGGTTGCGCTCCTTCTCCGAGAGGGCCTTCTCGATCTCCTCCCGGCGCTTAAGGAGCGCTTCATGGAGCTCGGCGTTCTTGCGCGCCCGATCGTGGTCGCGCTCCTCCTCGCTCTTGAGAAATTGGTCGCGAAGAGCCGCCGTCTCGGCCTCCTTGTTGAGAAGCCGTCGGCGCAGGTCCTCCGAACGCGCGCGCTCCTCCGAGAGGCCCTTTTGGGCCTGCGCGGACTGCTGGGCCACGAGGCTCAGATCCGCCTCGAGCTGGCGGATGCGGGAGAGGTAGCGAGAGTCGAACTCGGCGCGGATCGCGACTTCTTGCTCGTTTAAAGTTTTCTCGCAGGCCGCGATCACGCGCTCGGCGCGCTCGGCTTCCCCGCGGAACTCCTCGAAGAGAGCCTGGAGCTCGACGGCGGCCGGGGAGCCGTCCTCCCAGAGGTTCTTGAGCGCCCGTCCGAAGCGCTCCCACATCTGGGAGAGCCGGATCGGCGCGAAGCGCGACTCCCCGGAGGCCTGCGGGGCGCCGGCGGTGGTGGTGCGGGATGGGGTCATGGTTGTTCTCCGGAGCCGCGTCTTTTGTAGTCCTCGATCGCCTTGAGAAGAGAGTCTCTTAAAAGCTCGACCTGGCGGTGGGCCTCGTCGATTTCCCTTTCCTGCTGGCGCAGGCGGTCGTTGCCGAGGCGTTCCTTGTTGCGGAACGTCTCTTGACGCTCCTCCCACTCGCGCACGCGCCGGTAGATTTCCTCCTCCAGGTCGGAAACCCGGAGGGCGACGCTCGCCTCGAGCGCCCGCACCTCCTCTTGATGACGTTTCTGCCATTCCTGAAGCTTGGCGTTGGCCTCCGTCGGAGCCGCCTGGGCGCGCTTTCGCCAGAATTCGATCTGCTCCGCGAGGGCGCGCTTGTCGTCTTCCGCCGCGGTGAGGCGCTTCTCCCATTGACCCCGCAGGGCCTCGATCTCCTGCTCCCGCCGTCGCCCCGATTCGTTCTGGTTGTAAACCGTTTTTTCCAGCTCGAGAGTCCTGGCGAGCATTTCCTCGGAGCGATGCCGCCAGTCCGCCACCTCTTGGAGGAGCTTGGCCTTCTCGATCCTCCAAGAATCCTCGAGGATGCCGTGGCGCCAGCCGGTGAACTGTTCTGAGGTGCGGGCCTTGAACTCCGCCTGGGCCTCGACTTCCTCGTGAAAATTCTTGATCTCGGCGTCGAGCTTGGCCCGCGCCGCGCGGTGGAACTCCTCAAAGCGACGCTCCCGCTCCTCCAGGGCCTCCCCGCGCGCCTTCATGCGTATCTCCGAGTCGTGGAGTTCCGCCATGCGGGCGAGATAGGCCGCGTCGAGGTTCTTTCTCCTATCCTCCGCGGCTTCCTCGGCGCGTCGCACGCGCGACTGCGCCTCCTCCTCGAGGCGGAACTTGAGCTCCCTGTACTGTTTCTCCAGGACCTCCCGCCGGGAAGCGTCTTCCTTTTCGAGCCGTTCCTGGCGATTTTGGAGAAAGGCCCGCAGGCGCTCGGTCTCCGCCTCCCGTTCGATGAGGGTTTTGAAGTCGACCTTGCCCGCGAGCGAGGAGGAGATGAATTCCTCCATCCTCTTGTAATAGAGCTCGCGCTCGTCGGCTTCCTGGGAACGCAGGGAAATCGTCTTTTGAAGGAATTCGTTGTCCTTCTTAAGCCTCTGCCCCTCCTCGTCCAAATGCTCGACGCGGGAGGCGAGCTCCAACTTATCTTTCTGAAGGGCGTCCAGGCGTTCCAGCGCCCAGCGCAACGCCATGCGGGCCGTGTCGAGATTATTGATCTCCTCGATGTGGCCGAGATCCGGAGGCTTGGGCGATTCGGCGTCACTCATAAGCAGGCGCCGTACGAATATATAGGATGGCTGTTACAAATTCAAGACAGGAGCCACAGGCGCCGCTTTCCGCGCGGCTTCCCGCTCGGAGGCGCGTCTATCGGCCGGCGGCTTCAAGCCGCAACAGCGTGATCTCCGCCGGGATGAGAAAGCGATGGGGCGGGCCCCAATAGCCCGTGCCCGAGTTGACATACAACCGGAGACGCCCATGGCGATAGAGCCCCCGATAATAGCGGTGGACGAGGCGCACGATGAGACTAAACGGGAAGAACTGGCCCCCGTGCGTGTGCCCCGAGAGCTGGAGATCGAAGCCCGCGGGCTCCGCCTCCAGACAGGATTCAGGCCTATGCGCGAGGAGTATTTTCAAGTCGACTGGGCCATCCGCGGCCGCCGCCCGCCGCGGATCCGAGCGATGAGCCGGAACGAACTGCGAGGACTGCAGATCGGTCACTCCTCCAATCAGGATCGAGCCGTCCCCCTTCCTCAAAAGGCGATTCTCGTTGACGAGAGGGATGAACCCCAGCTCGGCGACGCGCTTGAGCCATGGCTCCGCGCCCCAATAATAATCGTGGTTGCCCGTCACGAAGTAGACGCCGAGCGGCGCCTTGAGCTCCCGCAGGATTTCGACGGGGCGCCGGAGCTTCTCGACGGTCCCGTCCGCGAGATCGCCCGTTATTGCGATGAGATCGGGCTTCGATGAAAGAACGGTGTTGACGACCCGCCGGATATAGCTTTCCCGGATCAAGGGGCCGATGTGCAGGTCGCTGATCTGGGCGATGCGCAGGCCCGTTAAATCCTTGGGGAGGCTTGGAAACGAAATCGAGACTTCTCGAACGGCCGGACCGACGAGCACCTGCCAAAGCCCCGCGGCCGCAATCACGGACGAAGCCGCCGCCGCGGCGGCAAGCCCCACGCGCAACGATCCGGTCTGGAGCCATCCTTCCCATAGTCCCAACAGCCCCGCCAGGTTCCAGGGGATGGAGAAAAGGACGAAGCCCGCCCAGACGCCCATGGCGACGGCTGCGATCCAAGCGAGGCTCTCGAACCACGGCGAATCAACGAATCCCGGGTGGGAGCGATACCAGAACTGCCAGCCCAAGAATAGGATGAAGAGCCCCGAGGTCAGGACCGCGACGGAAAGTGCCGACGCGCCGGGAAAGAGAACCCGCCCCTGGAAATCGGTGTAAAAAATGAGCGCGGCGAGGATCGCCCAGAAAATCCATATTCGACGGCGCATGTTATGGAGGCGACAGGGGCGGGATGGCGGGTCTTCCGCGCGTCATCGCCTTCCCCTCGATCATAACACGGCTCCGTCCCACGCGAACGCGCACGACGCCGCCGCGTGGAGAGGCCTGGAATCCGACAAGCGTATTTTTCCCGAGGATGCGCGCCCAATAGGGGCCCAGGGCGCAATGGGCCGAGCCGGTGACGGGATCCTCCGGGATGCCCTCGGCGGGCGCGAAATAGCGGGAGACGAAGTCGTAAGGCCTTCCCGCCGTCCGAGCCGTCACGATAAAGCCGGCCGCGTCGATTGATTGAAGCCCCGGCATGGAGGGATGGAGCCGGCGCAGTTCGGCCTCGTCTGCAAGCTCGATGAGATATTGCCGCCGGGTCATGGCGACGCGCGCGGGCCGAGCCCCGAGCGCCTTAAAAAGCCCGGCCGGGGCCTTGGCCGGTCGCGGGCTCAGGGTCGGGAAATCCATCGCGATCCACTCCCCGCGTCGTTTCGCCGTGAGGACGCCGCTTCGGGTGTGAAAACGCGCGGCCGCTTTACAATCAAGGAGCCCCGTTTCCCAAAGCGCGTGGGCGCTCGCCAAAGTCGCGTGGCCGCAGAGCGCGACCTCGAGCTTCGGGGTGAACCAGCGGAGCCGGAAGCCGCCGCCGGGGCGGCCCCGGCGGTAAAGAAACGCGGTCTCGGAAAGCTTCATCCGGGCGGCCACCCCCTGCATCCAGCGCGCGGACCTCGGAGCGGGAAGGACGCAGACGGCGGCGGGGTTTCCCTTCCAGGGACCATGGACGAAGGCGTCGACCATCAAGAGGAGCGGCCGCGCCGAGCCCTCCGCGACATGGCGTTTGGGGCTGGTCATATTCGACGCTGCATTGTACAAATACGGCTGAGGCCCTCTTTGGAGGAGCCATGTTGCTTGTTGCCCGGCCACGCGCCAGGCTCTATGTAGCAACTGCCGGACCATTGGAAGGAGAGACTGAAGCTATGGTTGACCTGGGTGATGGGAATTGAAATCGGCCGAGTAGGCATCACTACTTCCGGCGCCCTGGGCCCGCTCCAAGACGGGCCAGGACAATAGCGTCCGTGCCGAAAGCGATGGCGGCGAAAAAGTATAATAGGATCTGTCTTACGGGCGTGTAGCTCAGCTGGGAGAGCGCCTCGTTCGCAACGAGGAGGTCAGCGGTTCGATCCCGCTCACGTCCATTCGATTCCTCATCCACGGCCAGCAGGTCGGCGCCGTTTTAGTTGGCGAAGAAGATTTGCCGCCACCCGGCGATTTCCTCGCGCTCCGGATAGCCCCGTTGGAGTTTATCGAAGAGACGCTTGGACTCGGCGCGGCGCCCTGCTTGGGCCAATGATACGGCCAAACCGAGCCGCGCCGGCGCGTTGAGCGGCCTCAGCTTGAGGACTTCCTTGAAAAGCCTGATGGCTCGGCGCGTTCGACCCATGCGCCTTTGCGACTCGGCGACATTCAGGACAAAACAGGGCCAAGGAGGAGGCTCCGGCGGCCGCGGCGACGTTATGAAGCGAGACATCCGGCTGCTCAAAAACGCGGCGTAGCCGCCGGCGCTCGATATCCGCCGCAGGGACGCATCGTCCTGTCGGGCCACGGTTTCAAGGGCGTTGGCGAGCCTTTCGTCGACGAGACAAGATTTCTCCGTGAGGCTTGCATAGAGCGGTTCCAAGAGAATCCTTGTGGGGTCGCGCAGGGGCGCCGCCGCCAGTCGACGGGCGGCGTTTAGCCGAGCCATGAAGGCTCGCAAAAGGCCCTCGTCTCGCCGGTCCCGATCCCTCCAAGCTTGAATGATCGACGCATTGACCAAGGGATAAAATTCTTCACGCCAATGGCAATGATCCAAGAAGATGTCGTACCCAGGAATTCCGTGCGCGGAGGCGCTTGAGATGGCGGCGTCGACGTCCGCCAGAAGAAGCCCTTTTTCGCGAGCGATCCGGCGAAGCCGGAGGTTGATGCCGGGCGTGGCGGCCCCGGATGGAAAGCTTTCATTGAGCGCGGACTCATATTCTTTCTTCGCGCCCGCGTAATCCCGCGTGGCCTCAAGCGCTCGGGCGAGATAAAAGCGCGGGACGGGGTCGGCGGGCGCGCTCGCGACCGCCGCCGCGAGTTCGCGGATGGCGCCCGAAGCAAGACCTCGCTCGGCCTCCATCCGTCCGCGCAAGAAATCGGGGTTGTCGAGCCAGCGCTTGGGGATGAATCGTCGGGGCGGCCAGTCGCGGAGATTGGCCGGCAAGGCGCAGAGCAGAAGCCGGGCCTTCGCCAAGCGGCAGCGCCGCGCCATGGCGCGCAGATTGTTGTCGAATCGGGAGAGAATCCTTTCGCGGCTTAGCGGACTCGGCCCCGCCGCGAAGGGCGCGCGAAGCCATGGGGCCAGGACCCGGCGGGCCTCGAAATAAAGCCGTGATTGCCCGAGGATATCAAAGAGCCTTCTTAGAACAGGGTTCGGGTGTTCGGGGGTGGTCCTGCCGTTCTCATTATTGCCCGTCATGAGAATGACGAGGTCGGGCTGATATTGAGAGATTTCCCGAACGACGACACGCTCGCGCGGGCTGTCGTATCCCGCCATGGCGCAGCCGATGATCTCCGGACTCTTGCCGGCCGGCAGTTCGGGCTTTAAAAGCTCCGTCAGGGATGGCGCCGCGTCTCCGCTCTTGCCATAAGGGAGTCCCACCGATCCCCCGACGACGAAGACCCGAAAAACGTCCGGAGCCTTCGGCATGATAAAGGAAGGGGCCAGGGAGCCCGGTCGAGAGGCTTCATAGAGTTTCCCCCCCGCCACGGAAGGGCCGGGCTTGAAAAACGGGTCCAGGGCCTCCTCATCGAAATAGCGAAGGTCGGGCCTCGGCGGGGGCGCCGGCGCCGGGCCGCAGGCCAGGCGCAGCAAAGCCTCCGCCGAGGCCAGGAGGGCGAAAGCCCCGGCCAGGATTCCGGAAAGGCGCGAGAGCCTTCGAGGCGTTCCGGGACCCGCATCGGGATCCTCCGGCGCCTCGATCGGGAGCTCGTTAGGATCCAAGGGGCTGCTTGGCGGGAATGGGGCGGGGAAGCGCGAGCTGGATGTGGAGTTCTTTTAACTGCCGGGGGTCGACGGAGGAGGGCGCCTCGCTTAAGGGACAGACGCCCTTTTGGGTCTTCGGGAAGGCGATCACCTCGCGAATCGAGTCCTCCCCCCGCAAAATCGCGATCAGGCGGTCGTAGCCGATCGCGATGCCGCCATGCGGCGGCGCCCCGAAGTCAAGCGCGCGAAGCAGCAGGCCGAACTGCCTCTCCTGCTCCGCGTCGTCAAACCCCATCAACTTGAAGATCCGCCTCTGCATCGCGGCGCGGTGGTTTCGAATCGAGCCCGAGGCGAGTTCGACGCCGTTTAAGACAAGATCATATTGATGGGAGCGCACGTGGCCCGGGTCGCTGTCGAGCTTGCCCTCCTCGCTTTCCAGGGGCGCCGTGAAGGGGTTGTGCGTGAAAGTCCAGCGCTTGTCCTCCGGCTCCCACTCCAGAAGCGGGAAGTGAAGCACCCAGAGCGGCGCAAAATCGGCCTTGGGTTGGGGCTTGAGACGCGCGATGAGCTCCTTGCGAAGCGCCCCCAGGGAACCAGCCGCCACGGCGGGTTGGTCCGCGACAAGAAAGAGCCAATCTCCCTTTTGAGGCTTGAGGCTCGATCGCAGCCCCTCTTTCTCGGGCGCGCCCAGGAACTTCTCGATCGGGGACGAGGCTCCCCCGGATTCCCACTCAAGCCAGCCCAGGCCCTTCGCCCCCTGGGCCTTCACGAGAGCGGTGAGCTCGTCCAACTGCGAGCGGGACCAGGAGCCGCCGGACTTCAAGCCCCGGACGACCCCGCCGTTTGAGAGCGGTTCCCGGAAGACCTTGAGCTTCGTCTCGCGGAAAAAGGGCGTCAGATCCGAAATCTCGAAATCAAAGCGGATATCCGGCTTGTCCGATCCGTAGCGCAGCATCGCCTCTTCATGTTCGAGCCTCGGAAAAGGCGCCTGGAGTTCGACTCCCGCCGCGCGGCAGGCGTCGACGATGAGTTTTTCCACCAGGGCGTGGACATCGGCCTCCTCGACGAAGGACATCTCGATGTCGATCTGGGTGTGCTCCGGCTGGCGATCCGAGCGCAGATCCTCGTCGCGGAAGGCTCTCGCGAACTGGTAATAGCGCTCCAGGCCCGAAACCATCAGGATCTGTTTGAAGATCTGGGGCGACTGAGGAAGGGCGTAGAACGTCCCGGGAGAGAGACGCGCTGGCACTAAAAAATCTCTAGCCCCTTCGGGGGTCGCCTTCGTAAGCATCGGGGTTTCGACCTCAAGGAATCCCTCCGCGTCGAGCAAGCGACGCGCGGCCGCGGCGACCCGATGGCGGACTGTCATGTTCTCGAGCATATGGCGTCGCCGCAGGTCGAGAAATCGGTACTTGAGCCGCGTCTCCTCGCCGACGGTCGAATGCTCGTCGATTTCGAAGGGAAGAGGCTTTGAGGGGTTGAGAACGCGAATCTCGGAGGCGATGAGCTCAACGTCGCCGGTCGGGATCTTGGGATTTTCGCTCCCCTGGGGACGACGCTGGACCGTTCCGGCGACCGTCACGACGTCCTCGGGGCCGAGGCTGGAGGCGGCCTTGAAGGCTTCAGCGGCCTCGGGCCGGGCGACCACCTGGACGAATCCCGATCGATCTCTCAGGTCGAAGAAATAGACGCCGCCGTGGTCGCGGCGAGAGTGAACCCATCCCGCGAGGCGAACTTCCTTCCCCGCGAGAGCGGGACGCAAGGCGGCGCAGTCGTGAGAGCGGCAGTCCTGACCCATCAGCGCCCGTTGACGGCGTTCTCGTGAAAGAACTTCCAAGAGGCCATATTGGGGAAGAAGTCGAAAGCCGTGGGGTTCCAATGAAGAGGCGTCACGGAGACGGAGCCTCGCGAGACGGCGAGGATGTCCGTCCCGGTCGTCTTGAGGCCTCCGACGGCCTTGCCGACGAGCCAATAGTAATGTCCCCCGCGCGGATCCGAGCGCTTCGTCACTTTATGGCTATAGAGGCGGGTGCCGAGTTTCACGAGCTCGGCCCTCTGGTAGGGAGCGTTGGCGGGCGGGAAATTGACGTTAAGGAATACCCCGCGCGGGAGCCCGCGCTTGATCACCAGCCTCGCAAGCCTGGCCGCGAACGCGGCCGAGCGCTCATGAAAGGGCCAGGCGTAGTCCTGGGAGAATGCCAGCGAGGGAATCCTGAGAAGCGCCGCTTCTCGAGCGGCGGCCACGGTGCCCGAGTAGACGATGTCCTCCCCCATGTTATAGCCGCGGTTGATGCCCGAGCAGACGAGGTCAACGCCGTCTTTTCTCATGAACTCGAGGACGGCGAAGCGCACGCAATCCGCGGGGCCGCCGTTTAGGGCGTAAAGGCCCTCCCCATAGCGTTTGAGCCGGAGAGGCTTGTGCAGCGTCAGAGAATGGCTCTCCGCCGAGCGCTCGCGGTCCGGCGTAATCGTCGTGACGATGCCGACGCGCTTCAAGGCGGCGATGAGGGCCTGGACCCCGGGGGCGCCGGGGCCGTCGTCGTTGGTGACGAGGATTCGAGGGCGCGCCGCGGACGGCTTCACGAGGCGCGCAGTATGGCCGCCGCCATTCGGGAAGCGGCCAGGGCCGGGGAAGGAAGATCGTCCTCTTTGAAATGTCGCCGCATATCGTGGAGCAAGGCCCCGCTGTTTGAAAATAGCAAATCCTTGATCGCCGCCGAAAGCCGAACGATGAAATCCGGCCCCTCCGCAGCCACCCGGACGGCCCCGCGCGTCTCCAAGAAGCGGGCGTTGGCCATCTGATGGTCCGCCGCGGCATGCGGGTAGGGGACAAGGACGGCCGGCTTCTCTTGGGCCACGAGTTCGTTTAAGGTGCTGGCGCCCGCCCGGCAGACGACGAGGTCGGCGGCCCCATAGCCGAGCTCCATGTCGTCGAGATAATCCCGCGCGCAAGCCCGGATGCCGATTTGATCGTAGGCCGCCTGGAGTGCCCCGGAACGGCCGCGGCCCGCCAAATGGAGGACTTGGAGGGATTTCACTTCCTCGCGGGAGAGCGACCGCAAGGCCTCTGGGACGGCCTCGTTGATCGCGCGCGCTCCCTGACTTCCTCCGAAGACGAGCAAGGTCCTTTTGTCGGGGTCGAGCGCGAGGGCCCGGCGGCATTCCTCCGCCGCTTTCCTCACTAAGAGGGCAGGCCTGACGGGAGTTCCCGTCAGCTCGGAGCCCGGCTTCTCAGGCAGCGGCCAGCCGAGCAGGAGCGTCGCGCCAAGGGCGGCGCTCGCGCGGTTCGCGAGGCCCAGGAGGACGTTCGACTCGTGGACATAACGCGGGATGCCCCGCAGCGCCGCCGCGAGGACGAGCGGGAAACCCAGATAGCCTCCCATCGCGACGACCGCGTCGGGAGCGAAATCTTTTAAAACATGCCGAAGAGCGGGAAGGCTCGCCGCGAGCTTCCAGGCGAAGGTGAGAAGCCTTGGCGACAGGGCCCGGGGAAGGCCGATGAGATCGATCTCGACGTAGGGAAGTCCTTCCCGATCAAGAAGGCGGCAGGCCGGGTCCTCGCGACGCACGAGGGCCGTCACCTCGTGGCCCCGCGCGCGCAGGGCTTGGGAGAGGGCGAGGGCCGGGTAAAAGTGCCCTCCCGTTCCCCCCCCGGCGATCACGACGCGTCGTTTCATCGCCTACTGGAGTCCTCCGGCGCGAGCGTGCTTGGAAATATTGAGGAGGATGCCGACGCCCAGCAGCGTGCTGAGCAGCGAAGAGCCGCCGAAGGAAATGAGGGGCAGCGGGATGCCCTTGGTGGGGAGGAGCCCGATCGACATCCCGATATTGAAAAAGGCTTGAAGGGCGATCGACAGGCTAATGCCCGCCGCGAGCAGCATTCCAAAAAGATCCGGCGCCGCGCGGGCGATCCTAAGACCTCGAAGCAGGAAAGCGGCGAAGAGCCCGACAAGCGCCAGTCCCCCCAAAAGCCCCAATTCCTCGCAGATCACGGGGAAAATAAAGTCCGTGAACGGCGCCGGGAGATGAAGCAGCTTCATTTCCGATCCGCCGAGCCCCTTGCCGAACCAGCCGCCGGAACCGACGGCGATCCACGCTTGGCTCAATTGATAGCCCGAGCCGTGGAAATGGGCCAGCGGAGAGAGAAAGCTCATCAGCCGCTCATAGCGGTAGCGGACATGAATCAATTCATAGACGAGGCCCGGGACAAGAAGCGCCATCGCCGCGAGTATGTGTTTGAGCCGAGTGCCGCCGATATAGAGAAGAAGGAGCCCCGTTGTGACGATCAGGGCCGGCGTTCCCAGGTCCGGCTCCTTGAGGATAAGGGCAAGACCCACGCCGACGACCCCGAGCGGGACGACGAGGCCGGCGATCGGCGAGGAGAGCTTGCTGTGCCGGGAGTCGAGATAATAGGCGAAATAGATCACAAAGGAAAGCTTCGCGAATTCGGAGGGCTCGACGCCAAGGGGGCCGAGCTTGAGCCAGCGGTGGACGCCCGCGACCGGCGAACTCACGAGGGCCCCCGCCAGGGCCAAGGCCGTGATGATCATGATGGGAGCGACCCACTCCTTGAGCCGATTATAATCCATGCGGCTCGCCAGGGTCAGGAGCGCCCAGCCCGCGGCGAGCCAGACAAGCTGGCGCTCCAGATAGTGGTAGGGGCTGTGGAAATAGGCTTCCGCCCAGATCGCGCTTGCCGAGTAGACCATGACGAGACCGATTGCAACAAGCGCCGTGACGATCCCGAAAAGAGTTTGGTCCGGACGTCCCGCTCGCGGGCTCATGCGTGGGCTTTGAGGAGGCGCTTGAAGCGGCGTCCGCGATCCTCGAAGTCGCGGAACTGGTCAAAGGAGGCGCAGGCGGGAGAGAGGAGCAGGACGTCGCCCGGCGCGCCGAGAGCGAAGGCCGTCGCGAGGGCCGTTTTGAGCCTGCCGCAGCTGAAAAGCGGCGCCGCGCCCGCCAACTCCCGCTCGATCTTCGGGGCGGCCTCGCCGATCGTGAGCACGGCTTTCGCGCCGCGCTCCAAGAGCGGGCGCAGGGGGGCGTACGGGCTGCCCTTGTCGAGCCCGCCCAGGATGAGGATAAGGCCTCCGCGCGGGGCGCGCACGGAGCGCAGGGCCGCCATGGTCGAGTCCACGTTCGTCGCCTTGGAATCGTTGATCGCGCGGATGCCGCGGTAGTCGCCCACGGTTTCCAGTCGGTGCTCGACGGGGCGGAACTCCCGGAATGCCCGCGCGACCGCCGCGAGAGGGATGCCGCGGCAAAGGGCGAGGAGGCCCGCCGCCATCGCGTTGTCAAGGTTGTGATCGCCGAGGAGGGCCGGGGGGCGCACCGCGCGGGGCCGCGCGCCCCCATACTTGAAAAGGAGGCGCCCCCTCTCGGCCCAAGCGTTTGTTCCCCTCCGGCCGAAAAGAAGCTTGCGTCCGCGGGCCTCCCGCGCGATTCTCGACACGAGGGGGTCGCGGGCGTTAAAGACGGCGCAATCCTCGCTCTCGAACTCGCGGAAAAGCCGAGCCTTGGCCGCGACGTAGGCCTGAAAGCTTCCGTGATGGTCGAGATGATCCGGCGAGATGTTGAGGAGGCAGGCGGCGTTTGGATGGAATCCCCTTGAATCCTCAAGCTGATAGCTTGAGACTTCGAGGACGAGGGTGTCGCCGGCGCGGGCTTTGAGCGCCGCGTCGGAGACCGCCCGCCCGATGTTGCCGCAGACGTGGACCCGGCCCTTTCCACGCGCCTGCTTGAAGATCGCCCCTGCGAGCGCGGTCGTCGTGGTTTTGCCGTTCGTTCCGGAGATGGCGACGAGTTCGCCCGGCTTCGCGAAGGCGACGGCGAGTTCCAGTTCGCTGACGACCGGCACGCGCGCGGAACGCAGCTTTTTTAGGATAGGCGCATCCGGTTTAAGGCCGGGGCTTTTGACGATAAAACCGCAGGAAAGAAGTCCCGGCCCATGGCCACCCGTTTCGATCTTGATTTCTTTGGGAATCTTGTTGAGAAGCGCCGCGGGCAACGGATCCTTGCGCGAGTCGCTTAGAAGCACTTGAAAGCCCTTCGCGGACAGAAGCGCCGCGGCCGAGCGCCCGGAAAGCCCGGCCCCCAGGACGCCGGCGCGACGCCCGCGATATCGTTCGGGGTCGAACATCAACGGATCTTAAGGGACGCGAGCGCCAGCAGCATCAGCACGATGCTTGCGATCCAGAAGCGGACCGTCACCTTGGGTTCCGGCACCCCCGAGAGCTCGAAGTGATGGTGGAGCGGAGCCATTTTGAAGATGCGTTTGCCCTTGCGCAGCTTGTAGGAAGCGATCTGGATGATGACCGAGAGGGTTTCGATGACGAAGACGCCGCCCACGATCAGAAGAAGAAGCTCCTGCTTGACGAGGAGCGCGGCGCAGCCGATCGCGCCGCCCAAGGCCAGGGAGCCGGTGTCTCCCATGAAGACTTCCGCCGGGTAGGCGTTGAACCACAGAAAGCCCAGGCAGGCCCCCACCATCGCCGCCAGAAAAACGCTGATCTCCCCCGCGCCTTCGATATGCAGGATCTTGAGGTAGGCCGCGAACTTCGCGTTTCCGGCCGCATAGGCGACGACCCCGTAGGCGATGGCGCAGAAGATGACGCTTCCGGCCGCGAGCCCATCCAGGCCGTCGGTCAGGTTGACGGCGTTGGAGGAGGCGAGAATGAGGAGCGCCGCGATCGCGAAATAAAGCCGACCCGCGTCCCAGGAGATCTCCTTGGCATAGGGAATGCTGAGGCTTGTCACGGCGCCGGGGGCTGGAGGGTAGGCCGCGAGATAGCCCACCACGGCGAAAGCGAGGGCGGCTTGGATCGCGAACTTCATTCTCGAGGAAGCGCCGGCGGCATTTTGTCGCGTGAGCTTGACGTAGTCGTCCCAGAGGCCCAGGGCCGCGAGAATGACGACCGCCGCAATCAGGATCCACGTGAAGCGTTCATCGAGTCGCATCCAAAGGAGGGCGCCCGACAAGAGGCTCACGACGATCAGAAGCCCTCCCATCGTCGGCGTCCCTTTTTTGGAGAGATGGCTCCGGGGCCCTTCCTCCCGCATGACTTGGCCGACGCGAAGACGCTTGAGCAGCCCTATGAGCCACGGACCAAGTCCCAAGGAGAGCGCCAAGGCCGTCAGGGCCGCCCCTCCCGCGCGGAAGGTCTGGTACTGGAAGACATTGAGCGGTCCGAAGACGGGTTTGAGGCGCGTTAAGTAAAAGAGCATCGCAATTTCACCAGGATCGTCTCGAAGGCCATGGCGCGCGAGGCCTTGAATAACAGGGCGCGGCCGGCCTCAAGGTTCTTCGCGAGGGCGTCCGTCCACGCCTCCGGAGTTTCCCCCCAAAAGCAGCGGAAGGAAGGTTTCGAATTCTTGAGGGCCGCGTAGGCGGACTTCATCTCGGGACCCGCCAAATAGACGGAATCCAAGGGAAGGGTCGCCAGCCAACGCCCCAGCTCCCCGTGGAATTTCGCGGAGGAGGCTCCCAACTCCTTCATGTCTCCCAGGACGAGGGTTTTTTTCAAATCGGGATATTCCTCGCAAAAGGCCGTGATCGCGGCGTGCATGGAACTTGGGTTCGCGTTGTAGGCGTCGAGGACGATCCGGGCTCCGGAGGCCTCCTGGAGCCGTTCGAGCCTCATGGGCGGAGGCGTGAAGGACTCAAGTCCCTTGCGAATCGCGTCGAAATCAAGTCCCAGCGCGACGGCGGCGGCGGCGGCCGCGGCCGCGTTCGCGAGGGTGATCTCGCCCAGGCCCTTGAGGCGCAGTTCGAGCCGCGTCCGGTCGATATAGAGGAAGGAAGGCCTTTCCCAGCGCACGCGCGCCGTGAGGGATCGTCCAAAAGTGATCGCCCTGGCCCCCAGGCCCACGATCAGGGATTGCATCCAGGGATCGTCGGCGTTGAGCACCGCGAAGCCGTCGGCGGCAAGATGCTTGAGAATCTCGGCCTTGGCATCGAAATTGTCCCGCGCGCTCGAATAAAATTCCAGGTGGTCGGCGCCGATGTTGGTGATGACGGCGACGTCGGGGCGCGCGACGCGGGCGATTTCGTCAATATCCCCTGGATGGGAGTCGGCCAGCTCGAAGATGCCGTAGCGATGCTCCTCTAAAAGCTCGAGCACCGAAAAGGGAAGGCCGAACTGGTTGTTCCAGTTGGCGCGGCTCGCGCAGACGGGGCCTACTTGAAGCGCGATGGACTTGATCATCTCCTTCGTGGTGGTCTTGCCATTGGACCCGGTGACTCCAACGACGGGGATCTCGAAGCGCCGTCGATGCCAGGCGGCGAGGGCCTGCAAGGCCTTTAAAGTGTCCGGCACTTCGAGCAGCCGAGGGGGGCGCGGGCTCGATGGCTTGAGCCGCCCTCTCTCGACGACCCATCCGGAAAAGTTTCGGGCGAGGGCGGCGTCGAGGAAGGAGTGCGCGTCATGGCGAGCGCCCTTGAGAGCCCAGAAGGCCTTCCCATTCCCGGGCAGGCGGGAGTCCGTCGAGAAGGAGTCGAAGGGGTCCGAGGATGACGCGCCCTCGGCGAGACGGAGCGCCCCCCCCACGGCCGCGGCCACGACGCTCCATTGGGTTTTGAGATTCACGCGAGTTTTTGCAGGAAACGGCGGGCGACTTCCTTGTCCGAGAACGGGATCGTGCATTCGCGAAGAATCTGGCAATCCTCGTGGCCTTTCCCGGCGATGAGGACGATGTCCCCGCCGCGAGCGGCCGAGAGGGCGGCCTGGATGGCCTTGGTGCGATCAGCTTCCGCCCGATAGTTCGCGAGGCCCCTGGAGCGAGGGCCTTCTTCGACCTCGCGTAGGATTTGAAGAGGGTCCTCGGTCCTGGGGTTGTCGCTCGTAAGTATGGCGAGGTCGCTCAGTTCGCAGCCGGCGATCCCCATGGGAGCGCGCTTCGTCTTATCGCGGTCCCCGCCGCATCCGAATACGGAAATAATCCTTTTGTGGGGCAAGTTTTTGAGGGCCGATAAGGCCGAGCGCAGGGCTTCCTCCGTATGCGCATAGTCTACAAAAACCGAAAAATCCTGGCCCGCCCGGACGGGTTCGAGCCGTCCCGGGACGCTCTCGAGGGCCGCGAGCCCCTCTTGGACGCGGCGAGGGTCTGCGTGAAGGGCGAGAGCCGCGCCCGCCGCGGCGAGGGCGTTTAAGATGTTGTAGTCCCCGATCATCTTGAGCTCGATGGGCAGGCTCCATTCCCGCCAGAGCAGCACGAAGCGGCTTCCGGCGACGTCCGAGGCCCGACGCGCGGCCCGCACGTCGCAGCCCTCGCCGAGACCGTAAGAGAGACAGGGAACGTCGACGAGGGCCCGGCAAAACGCCCGGGAGTGCGGATCGTGGGCGTTGACAAGCCCTACGCGATCTTTCTTGGACGAGGCAACCTTCCCGAGGATCTCAAAGAGTCGAAGCTTGGCCTGGAGGTATTTTTCCTGGGTCTTGTGGAAGTCGAGGTGGTCTCGGCCGAGATTCGTGAAAATCGCCGCGTCGAAGTCGATCTCATCGGCGCGCTTGAGGGCCAGGGCATGTGAGGAGACCTCCATGGCGACCTGCGAGGCCCCGGCGTCGCGCATGCGCGCGAGAAGGCGGTGCAGCTCGGAGGCGATCGGGGTCGTGTTCGGAGCTTTTTCGATCTCCTCCCCTCCGAGGCGGTAGCTGACCGTGCCGATCACGCCCGCCTTGCGACCGACGGCCTTGGCGATCGACTCCAAAAAATAGGTGACGGTCGTTTTGCCGTTCGTTCCCGTCACGCCGAAGACGGTCATCTCTCGGGAGGGATGGCCGTAGAATCGGTCGGCGATCTTTCCCATGGAAGCCGCCGCGTCGCGAACTTGGACCCAGGACGCGCCGACAAGCGCGGGGGGCGGCGGTGGAGCGAGCTCGCTGACGATCGCGACCGCGCCCCTTTCAACCGCCGACTTCACGTGGAGATGCCCGTCGGTCTTCGATCCGGGCAGGGCGAAAAAAAGAGAGCCATGCCGAGCCCGCCGCGAATCGTGGGTGATGGCGTCGATCTCGACGTCGACCGGTCCCGCGATCGTGTGCGGGCCGGCGCCTTCCAGGAGCGTCCGAAGCGTCAGCGCCAAGCGAGGGCGCCCGCGGCCGCGGAGGCTCGCGCCGTCTCGGAGGAGTTGTCGGGCGCGATCCCGTCGAGGGCCGTGAGGCGCTTGGCGATCCTGGCGAAAACGGGGACGCAGACCTCGGCGGCGTAGTAGCCTCGTCGAGGTTTCTCCAGAGTCACGAGGATCGTCCAACGGGGGTTGGAGGCGGGAAGGTAGCCGACGAAGGTCGAATTGTAGTCGACGGCGCTGTATTTTTTCGTCCGCGGGTCGATGCGGCGCGCGGTGCCGGTCTTTCCGGCGACGCGGTAGCCTGGAAGCCGCGCTCCCTCGGCGGTGCCCTTGTCGACGACGCCTTCCAGCATTGCGGATAGCTTGCGCACCGCGTCCGCGGGCGCCACCCGCCGCACCGCTACGGGCGCCTGGTCGTCCTTGACGATCTTGGGCTGCCAGAGCGTCCCTCCGTTGGCGATGGCGCTATAGGCGTTAAGGATCTGGAGCGCGGTGGCTTGGACGCCGTAGCCATAGGAGGCGGAAGCGAGGCCGATCGCGGACATCTTGGCGGGTTCCGGGAGTTCCCCGGACGCCTCCCCGGGAAGGCCTATCCCGGAACGGCTCGAAAAGCCCAGTTCCCGCGCCTGGCGGTAAAAGGGAAGAGAGCCTAAATCAAGAGCCAGCTTCGAGATGCCGATGTTGGATGAGAGATCGAGGATGCCCGCGAGGTCGAGATCGCCGCTTGGCTCGTGGTCGTGAATCCATACTTTCGGGAATATCTCATAGGAGCCGTTCTCGCAGAAGATGGGAGCGCCGGGATTGAAGCCGGGCTGCCGGAGCGCGGCCAGGGCCGCGACGGACTTAAAGACGGAGCCCGGCTCGTAGACGTCTTGGACGAGGGGATTTTTAAGAGGATTCGGCGGCCAGGCGGCCATTGCGAGAATCTCCCCGTTGCGCGGGTCTTGCACGGCGGCGAGGGCCCGGCTTGGGCGGTAGCGCGCGGCGGCGTCCTTGAGAGCCTCCTCCACGTAGAATTGAACGGCCCTGTCGATCGTCAATGTCACGGACTTGGCGGGAGCGGGAGCGTCCACGCCCGAATAAATGAGGCGGCCCGATCCATCCCGCAAGGCCTCAAAGCGCTCCCGGGGAGGGCTCAGCGCCGCGTCCTCGGACAATTCAATGCCGCTTAAGCCCTTGCCTTCGGAAGAAACCTTCCCCAGGACGCCAGCCGCCAGCGAGCCGTCGGGATAAACCCGGCGTGGGTGGTCGATGAAGCCTAGGCCCGAGAGGCCCAGGGTTTTAAGCTCCCGGACTTCGTCGTAGTTGAGGTCTTCGACGAGCGGCGCGATCGGGCCCCGTGCCGCGCGCAGCTCCTTGAAAATCGACTCCGGGCGGCGGCCAAGGGCGTCGGCGAGGCGGCGGGAAAAAACGCGACCATCGGCGATCATGCGCTTGTCGGCGAAGCACGCCCAGGCCGGGAGCGACCAAGCGAGGACCCTGCCTCCGCGATCGCGGATATCCCCGCGAGGCAACGTCCTCGAGTAAAGTCTTTTAACCTCGGAGAGAGCCAGGCCCCGCAATTGCTTCGACTGGCATATCTCCAGTCGAGCCATCTGCACGGCGAGCGCGGGAACGGGCAGGAAAGCCGCGATCCCTGCCCGAAGCAGCCGTTGGCGCGGAGTCATGAAGATAAGAATTTAGGGCGGAGAATCCGAGCTCATGAGTGTCTCCCGGAGTTGGGACTCCAAGCCAGGAGATGGAACCGGGAGAAAAAAGGCCGCGGCGCAGCCGGGACGCCGATGACGCGCAGAGCATCAAGCTCAAGAGGGCGCAGGCCCTCGATGTAGGCCCTCGCGGCCAGAGCGTCCGGCGATCGGAGCCTCTCAAGCTTCGTCTGGAGTTCCCCCACGCGGCTTTCCAGAAGATCCACCTGCGAAAGCGCAGCGGTCACACGATAGCCCAGGGATGTCGCCTCGACTTTCTGCCACACCATGGCAAAGACCCAGAGAGTGGCCGCCAGCAGAAGGGGAAGCCCCGCGAGGGACCCGGCGGCGTCGCGCTCATGAGCGTGTTTCATTATATCAAGATCGCACCGTTGGATTGGTTTTGGCC
>DAHVWT010000049.1 GCA_027327915.1 Elusimicrobiota bacterium | reverse complement strand
GTCTCGATGGGGCTTGTCTGTGAAAAGGGCCGGCTCTGGGTCCTGGACCAGACCCTGCTTCCCAACAAAGTCGAGTGGCTGCGCGCCGACTCGCCAAACAAGATGGCGGATTACATCCTCGAGCTCAAGGTGCGGGGAGCCCCCTTGATCGGAGTCGCGGCGGCCGCCGCCCTCGCCCGCCACGCCGAGGAAGGCGCGGACTGGGAGGAATTCAAGGCCTCCGCGAAGCTCTTGCGCCGGGCGCGCCCGACGGCGGTCAATCTCATGGCGGCGGTCGACCGGATGCTTGCCGCCTGCCGGCCAGCCAAGCGGGCGGCGCGAGGAGACAAGGACCTGGCCCAGAAGGCCGCGGCCGAGGCGGAGCGCATTTTCGACGAGGACGTCGCGTTGTGCCGGAGGATCGCCGAGCACGGAGCCCGGTTCATCAAGGACGGCGAGTCGGTGCTGACGCACTGCAACGCCGGCGGGTTGGCGACCGCCGGCATCGGCACGGCGGTCGGGGTCATCCGGGCGGCCCACGAGTCTGGAAAGCGCATCCACGTCTACGTGGACGAGACGCGCCCTCTTCTTCAGGGGGCGAGGCTGACGGCCTGGGAGCTCGAGAGCCTGGGGATTCCCTATACGATCGTCTGCGACAACATGGCCGGCAGCCTCATGCGTCGCGGCAAGGTCCGCGGGGTCTTTGTCGGCGCGGACCGCATCGCCCGCAACGGCGACTTCGCCAACAAGATCGGCACCTATCCTCTGGCCGTCCTCGCGCGCCATCACGACGTGCCGTTTTACTGCGCGGCGCCGGTGACGACGGTGGACCTCTCGATCACGACGGGCGAGGGCATCCCGATCGAGGAACGCTCTCCCGAGGAGGTGCGGCGCGACTGGGGGCCCAAGCGCGCCCGCGTTCATAATCCCGCTTTCGACGTCACCCCCGCCGATCTCCTCGAGGCCATGATCCTCGACGTCGGGGTCGTCAAGCGCTCGGATCTGCTCAAAGGCGCCCTTTCGTCCCGACTACGACGGAAGCCGTCGCGATAATATCCCGCCATGGCGCGGCTTGCCCTTGAAAACGGCTTGATCTTCGAGGGCTTCGCCGCCGGGGCCGAGGGAACGGCCGAGGGGGAGGTGGTTTTTTCCACCTCGATGACGGGTTACGTCGAGACTCTCACCGATCCTTCTTATTGGGGGCAGATCGTTGTCGCGACCCATCCCCATGTCGGCAACCACGGCGTCCAACGCGCGGACCGGCAGCGGGAGCGGATCGCGGCGGCGGGCTATGTGACGGCCGACGAGGATTCCCCGAATAGTCCCGGGGAGGACGGATGGAGCCTGCGGCGTTTCCTTCAAGACGGCGGGGTCGTGGCCGCCTCGGGGCTTCCCACGCGGGACCTGGCGCTCATGATCCGCAAGACGGGCGCCCTGCGCGGCGTCCTCACGACCGAAAAGGCGAGCCCCAAGGCCCTGCTGGCGCTCGCCAGGCGCGTCCCCGCCATGTCGGGGCGATCATTGTCGCATCTCGTGAGCGTCCGTGAACCCCGCGTTTTCGGCCGTTCGAGGCGCCGGGTCTCTCTCCTGGACCTCGGCGCGAAACGAGCCTTGATCGATGCGTTGATCGAGTCCGGCGTCTCGGTCAAGGCCTTCCCCTCGCGCGCTTCGGCCGCGACGCTTCTTCAAGAGGGCCCCGAGGCGGTCGTCCTTTCAAGCGGGCCCGGAGACCCCGCGGCCATGCGGCCCGAGATCGAGACGGCACGGGAGTTGATGCGTTCGGGCGTCCCCGTGCTCGGCATCTGCCTCGGATATCAGCTTCTGGGTCTTGCGGCGGGGGCGTCGAGCGTCAAGCTTAAGTTCGGCCATCACGGCGCCAATCATCCCGTCAAGGACCTCCAGACGGGCCAAGTCCTCATCACGACGCAAAACCATGGTTTCGCGATCAAGGCCGGGAGCCTTCCTTCCAGCTTCCGGGAGACTCACCGGAGCCTCAACGACGGGACCTTGGAGGGCTTCAAGCACGGCCGTGTCGCGGGACTCCAGTTCCACCCGGAAGGAGCGCCGGGTCCCAGGGAAGCAAGGGAACTGGTCCGGCGTTTTCTAAATCGCTAATTCCTGCAGGGAGTAGACGTTTTCGAAACGGCCTTTCCCGGCCCTGGGCGCGGCCGAGAGCAGGGCCTTCGCGACGGCCTCGGTGGATGTTTTGGCGATGCCCATCGACTCCCCCGTGGAGCGCATCTCGAGGCCCGGAGCCGGAGCCGGGCCGGGGAATCGGTGGAAGGAGAACGCCGAGGCCTTGGCGTAGCAGAAGACGTCAGCCCTGCGCGGCGGATGCTCCGACAGCGCCCGGCGCAAGCTTGTCCCCAGGAGGACGCGCGTCGCGACCTTGGCCCACGGGATGCCGGTCGCTTTGGAAAGGAAGGGGATCGTCCTCGAGGCTCGGGCGTTGAGTTCGAGGACATAGGGTTCCTCGCGGAAGACGGCGATCTGAAGGTTGAAGAGCCCTTTGATCTTGAAGGCCGCGGCAAGGCGCCGGGCGTAGAGCTCGACGCTCCGCCGCAAATCCTTGCTCACGCCGCGGGCGGGGTAGAGCATGGAGGAGTCGCCGGAATGGACCCCGGCGGGCTCCACATGCGCGAGGATTCCGCAGAGGGCGATTTCGCGCCCGTCCGAGACCGCGTCGACGTCGAGCTCCGCGGCGGGTTCGAGGAATCGGTCGACGACAAAAGGCCCCGCTCGTCCTGGCTTTTCTCGATCGCGAAGGTAGGCGGCCAGTGACCGCCGCTCGCGGAAAAGACGGATGCGTTCGCCCCCGAGGGCGAAGGACGGACGCAACAGGACGGGAAAGCCCAGCGTCGAGGCCGCCCTCAAGACGTCATTTTTCGCGCGAGCGACGCGGAAGGGGGGGTAAGGGATGCTCAAACCCGCGAGAGCCTTCGCGAAGGCGGCGCGGTCTTCGGATCGCGCGACGGCATCGGCGGGAGTCCCGAGGATGCTCCAACCGCCGCGCGCGAGCGCCTGGGCCAGCTTGAGCGGGGTCTGGCCGCCGAATTGGAGGATCACGCCGTCGGGCCGCTCGCGGCGCATGACGTTTTCCGCTTCCTCGATACTCACGGGGTCGAAATAAAGCCTGTCGGAGACGTCGTAGTCGGTCGAGACGGTCTCCGGGTTCGAGTTGAGAATCACCGCTTCGCCCCCAGACTCCCGGATGGCCTGCGCCGCATGGACGCAGGCGTAGTCGAACTCGAGTCCCTCGCCGATCCGGTTGGGACCCGAGCCCAGGATCAGGTAGCGCTTGGGCCTGCCTGCCGGCAGGCGGGGCGGCCGTCCGCCGCGCGGCTTTGAGGAGGCGGCGCCGCCGCGGGCCGCGTAAGTCGAGTAGTAGTAGGGCGTCGAGGCTTCGAATTCCCCGGCGCAGCTGTCCACTTCGTAAAAGGAAGGGAGGATCCCCGGGACGCGCCGACGCCGGCCGATCTCGGCGCGGGAAAATCCGGAAAGCCGGGCGATGTGCTCGTCTGAAAAGCCGAGCGCCTTCGCCTCACGCAGCCGCGCGGCGTCGAGCCCGCGACGGAGTCCGCGCCCGCAGCGAGATAGCCGTCCGATCTGACGGATGAACCACGGATGGATGCCGGAGAGCCGGGCGGCTTGCGCCTCGTCCCATCCGCGATCGAGGGCTTCCTTCACGGCGAAGAGCCTGTCGGGGTTGGCCCGCGAAAGGAGCCGGGCGAGCGCCGCGGGGGCGATGGATCGCAGGGAGGGCAGGTCGAGGCCCTCCGGTCCCTCCTCCAGGGATCGAACGGCCTTTTGAAGCGCTTCGGGGAAGCTGCGTCCGATCGCCATCGCCTCGCCGACCGACTTCATCGAGGTGTCGAGCCAGGGCTCCGCGCTTGGGAACTTGGAGAATTGGAACTGGGGAAGCTTGACGACGACGTAGTCGAGGGCTGGTTCGAAGGCGGCGGTGGTCCTCGCGGTGATTCCGTTGGGGATCTCGTCCAACGTCCGGCCCAGGGCGAGCTCCGTCGCGACGGAGGCGATGGGGACTCCGGTCGCCTTCGAGGCGAGGGCGGAGGAGCGCGAGACCCGCGGGTTGATCTCGATGAGAAGGAACTTCCCCGTCTTGGGGTTTCGGGCGAACTGGACGTTGGCGCCCCCGGTCTCGACTCCGACGGCCCGGATGCAGGCGAAGGCCGCCAGGCGCATTGTCTGGTATTCGGGGTCCCGGAGGGTCTGAATGGGCGCCACGACGGCGGAGTCCCCCGTGTGCACGCCCATCGGGTCGATGTTCTCCATCGAGCAGACGACGACGCAGTTGTCCTTGCGGTCGCGCATCACCTCGAGCTCGAACTCCTGCCAGCTTTCCAGGAATTCCTCCGCGACGACGAGAGGGTTCCCGGAGATATCGACGGCTCGTCGATAGGCGTCCTCAAGCCCCGCCATGTCCCGCGCGAGGCTCGATCCAAGACCGCCAAGCGTGAATGAGGCCCTCAGAAGGAGCGGGAAAGAGAGCTTTCTCGCCGCGGCCTTGAGGGCCGGCAGGTTGTCTGCCGCGGCCCCTCGGGGAAGCGCGAGCCCCGCTTGAGCCATGCGCCGGCGGAAGGCGACGCGGTCCTCGGCGATCCGGATCGCGTCGGCGTCCGCTCCGATAAGCCTGGTCCCGTGACGCCGCAGAAGACCCCGCCGATGGGCCGCGAGGGCGAGGTTGAGGGCGCTCTGCCCTCCCATCGTCGCGAGCAGGGCCCGCGGCCTTTCTTTTGCCAGCACCCGTTGGAGCGTGCCGAGCGACAGCGGCTCAAGATAGGTCCGGTCCGCCATCTCGGGATCGGTCATGATGGTGGCCGGGTTCGGGTTGAGAAGGATCGAGCGGACGCCCAGGCGGCGCAGCGCCTTCAAGGATTGGGTGCCGGAATAGTCGAATTCGCTTGCCTGGCCGATGACGATAGGCCCCGAGCCGATGACGAGAACGCTTCGGGGGAGGGGAGGCCGGCGTGTCTTCAAGGATTCGAGGGGGCGCCTGAAGCGTCGCGATCTCCGTCGTTCCCTCCGCTGCGAAGACCTGATGGGAGACGAGGGCGCCCTTCTAGAAAACAAAAGTCATCCCCGGGAGGGGCCCGTAAAGGCCGCCTCCCGGGGGCATGGCGTGTCTCTAAGCAGCCGGCTGAGCCGCGGGAGCCTTCGGGCTTCCGCGGTGGAAGAAGTTGGCGATTTTTGCCTTCAGAGCGCCAAGCTTTGCCTCGAACATCTCGAAGCGGGTCGTGGGCTGGCCGTCAAGGGCCTTCTGGGCGTTGTCACGCTGCTGCTTCGCCTTCGCCTGCATCTGTTGGGCCTTGGAGACCTGGCCGACGGCGGCCATCTGCTTCTTGAGCATCTTCATCTGGGCCTTTTTGGCGGCGATCAATTGGCCGTTAGCGGTCATCGCGTCCTTCATCGCTTTTTTATCCGAGTTGAGGGCCGCTTTTTCATACTTCGCGGCCTTTCGCTGTTTCTTGAGGGCCGCCTTCATGTCCTTCATGTTTTGGCCCAGCATGGCTTGGACCGACAGCGAACCGTCGGAGCCGGGCGCGGCGGCGGGAGCGCCGCCGGGGGTGACGCCGCCGACGGGCGTGACGTTGTCGAAAGGCGCCGCGGCGTTCTGGCTATCCTGTTCCAGGGACGTGGAGCCGGCCCAAGAGCCGGCCGAGGCCACAGCCAGAGCCATGGCCGCCAAAAGAATCGAACTTGCGACTCTATCTCTTTTCATGTCTTTCATTAACCTCCACCGTGAGATTCGCCAAGGCACTGGCCCTGACGAAACTTAGAATATCACTTCACGTCGCAACCCGCTAGAGGCTTTGGTCCCAGGGCGTCCTAGGTCCTTCGGCCCGAAGTTATAGATGACCAAACGCTCTTTGTCAATGGCATCCGGTCGTCAATGCGGCAATTTTGCCTTGAAGGCTCTCTGGAAGGAGTTGTATAGTGTTTGTATTCCCGCCATGTCGATTAAAACCCAGGCCCTCAACGAGAAGGTCGCGGCGGCGGCTCAAAAAAAGATCCTCTGCGTCGAAGACAAGACCCCCCTCGCCGATGTCCTCAAGAGCATGCGCCAGGGTCATGCCCACTGCGCCCTCGTCGTCAAGGGTAAAAAGCTCGTGGGAATCTTCACGGAAAGAGATTACCTCATGAAGGTGGCGGCGACGGCCAAGCTCTCCCGGCCCGTCTCCGAGTTCATGACCGCCGATCCTATCACCATCCGCCTCGACGACCCGATCGGCCAGGCGGTGGAGATCATGCAGGAACACGGCGTGCGCAATCTCCCGCTCGCTGACAAAGCGGGACGGCCCGTGGCCTTGCTGACCGTTTCCGGACTTATCGCTTATCTGGCAGACCACTTCCCGGCGGCGGTCGTCAACCGCCCTCCGGATGCCAGGGTCACCGAACACGTGGAGGGAGCTTAAATGCCCGACGCGACCAAGACGCCCGAGCCCTCCAAGAAGACGGCCAAGCTCCAGGAGCTCGATGAAATCACGATTCGGTTCGCCGGGGATTCCGGCGACGGCATCCAGCTTACGGGAATGCAATTCACCCGAACGACGGCGATCGCCGGCAACGACCTCTCGACCCTGCCCGACTATCCCGCCGAGATCCGGGCTCCGGCCGGTACGCTCCCCGGCATCAGCGGCTTCCAGATCCACTTTGGAGGCGGCGACATTCTGACCCCCGGCGACGCGCCGGATGTCCTGGTCGCCATGAACCCCGCCGCGCTCAAGGGGAATCTCAAGGATTTGAAACCGGGCGGTTTTCTCATCGTCAACACGGATTCCTTCACCCCCCAGAATCTCGCGAAAGCGGCTTACGCCGCAGATCCTCTCAAGGACGGGTCGCTCTCCGGATACCGCGTGCTCAAGGTGGAGCTTTCCAGGCTCACGGGGCTGGCCTTGCAGGGGCTCGACCTCACCAAGGTTCAGGCCGAGCGATCGAAGAATTTTTTCGCCCTCGGTATGATGTACTGGCTCTTCGACCGTCCGCTCGATCCCACCCTGCGCTGGATCGAGGAGAAATTCAAGAAGTCCCCCGTTCTGGTCGAGGCGAACAAGCGCGCCCTCAAGGCCGGCAACGCCTATGCCGAGACAACCGAGATTTTCAACTCCCATTACACGGTCAAGAAGGCGGCGCTCGCTCCCGGGATTTACCGCAACATCACGGGCAACGAGGCCACCGCCTTGGGCATGGTCGCGGCCTCCGTCTTGTCGGGGATCGATCTTTGGTACGGTTCCTACCCCATCACCCCGGCCTCGGACGTGCTCCATGAACTCTCCAAACACAAGAATTTCGGCGTCCGGACCTTCCAGGCGGAAGACGAGATCGCCGCGATCGGCTCCGCGATCGGCGCCTCCTTCGGGGGCAAGCTCGGCGCGACGGGGACGAGCGGCCCGGGGCTCGCCCTCAAGTCCGAGGCGATCGGCTACGCGGTCATGCTCGAACTCCCGCTCGTGATCCTCGACGTCCAGCGCAGCGGCCCCTCGACGGGGATGCCGACCAAGACCGAACAGGCGGATCTCCTGCAGGCCCTCTACGGCCGGCACGGCGAGTGCCCGGCGCCGGTCCTGGCGGCCGCGACTCCCGCCGACTGCTTCGGCATGGTGATCGAGGCATTCCGCATCGCCGTGAAATACATGACCCCGGTCGTTTTTCTTTCCGACGGCTATCTGGCCAACGGCTCCGAGCCTTGGCGCATCCCGGGGATGGGGGAGCTTCCGCGCTTCAGCCGTCCGCCGATCCCGTCCGCGGACCGTTTCAAGCCTTACGCGCGCGACTCCGAGACGCTGGCGCGGCCCTGGGTCTCCCCGGGAAACGCCGGCTACGAGCATCGCATCGGCGGGATCGAAAAGGCGGACATCACGGGAAACGTGAGCTACGACCCGGACAATCACGAGCGCATGACGCGGTTGCGCGCCGCCAAGGTCGCCCAGGTCGCCCGGGAGATCCCCCAATCCCAGATCCAGGGGGCCTCCTCCGGCAAGCTCCTGGTCATCGGCTGGGGGAGCACCTATGGCTCCATTACCCAGGCTGTTCGGCGCAGCCAGGCCAAAGGCCTGTCCGTCTCGAGCCTGCATCTGCGCTTTCTTAATCCTCTTCCGCCCGACCTGGGCGAAATCATAGGGCGTTTCGAGCGCGTGCTCGTTCCCGAGATCAATCTGGGCCAACTCGTCAAGATGATCCGCTCGCGCTACCTCGTCGACGCCAAGGGCTTCAACTGCGTGCGCGGCCAGCCGCTCAAGGCCTCGGATGTGGAGGAGGCGATCGAGGATGCCCTTCATCAAGGAGGCGCTCGTGCCTGAGACCATCCCGACGCCGCCCACCCCCTCGACGCCGCCCGCCGGGGCCGCGGGCAAGACCGCCCTGACGCGCAAGGACTTCATCTCGGACCAAATGGTTCGCTGGTGCCCGGGCTGCGGGGACTACGCGATTCTCGCCACGGTCCAGAAGCTTCTTCCTTCGCTGGGCCTCCCCCGTGAAAACCACGTCTTCATTTCGGGGATCGGATGCTCCTCCCGCTTCCCGTACTACATGAACACCTTCGGCATGCACACCATCCACGGCCGGGCGCCGACCTTCGCGACGGGTCTTAAGGCGATCCGCCCCGAGCTCATGGTCTGGGTCGTGACGGGAGACGGAGACGGGCTTTCAATCGGGGGGAACCATCTCATTCACGCCCTGCGCCGCAATGCCGATGTGAAAATCCTGCTTTTCAACAATAAGATCTATGGACTGACGAAGGGACAGACGTCGCCGACGTCCGAGGTCGGCAAGAAGACGAAGTCCACGCCCTTCGGTTCCGTGGATTACCCGATCAATCCCCTGAGCCTCGCCCTAGCGGCCGAGGCGACCTTCGTCGCGAGGGCGATCGACACGGATCTCGCTTTTCTGGGGCATGTCCTGGAACGGGCGGCGCGGCACAAGGGCTCGTCCTTCGTGGAGATCCTCCAGAACTGCATCGTCTTCAACGACGGCGCCTGGGCGGACGTCTCCGAGAAGCCGGCCCGCGAGGAGCATAACCTGTTCCTCGAGCACGGCAAACCCATGATTTTCGGCAAGGACAAGAACAAGGGCCTGCGGCTCAAGGGGCTTGACCCCGAGGTCGTGGAGTTCGAGCCCGGCAAGCCCCCGGCGGACCTCCTCGTCCATGACGAGAAAGCCCACTCGGCCGCTCTCGCGCATCTCCTGGCCAACATAGGGCGCCCGGATTTCCCCGTCCCCCAGGGAGTCTTCCGGTCGGTCGAGCGGCCGACGCTCGAGGATTTGATCGAAGGCCAGGTTGCCGCGGCGCGCCGGACCCAGCCCGCCGATTTGACGGCGCTTTTGCGGGGCTCGGAGAGCGAGACGTGGGTCGTCTCATGAAGCGGAGCACGGAATGCCCCGATTGCGGGCATGAGAACATCCTTGGTACGGACGAGTGCGACTCCTGCGGCGCGACCCTCGTGCGCGTCGAGGAGCTCACGCCCAAGACCGGGATCGAGAAAAGGATCATTAAAGGCACCGTGGGCGACTTGTCCCCGCGGCATGCCGTATCGCTGGGTCCGGACGATACGGCCCTGGCGGCGATCGAGCGGATGCGCCATCACAAAATCGGCTGCGTCCTCATCGAGCGGGACGGGCGGTATTTGGGGATGATCTCCGAGCGGGAGATTCTCTATCACGCCCCGATTGCGAAGACGGATTTGGCCCACACGAAGCTCGGGAGCCTTGTTTGGTCCGACTCGGGATATCTCAACGATACGGACGAGCTCGCGTGGGCCTTCAACCGGATGGCCTTGAGCGCGCACCTGCATATCGCCGTCAAGCTCGCCAAGGGCGGAATGGGGGTCGTATCGGCGCGGGATCTTTTGAAATATTTATGCAGATAAGGAGGGAGGACTATGGCGTCTAAGACAGGAGTGGAGGAACCGCAGCAGACGGAGAAGGCCGCGCCCGCGGCGGCTTACTCGGCGGGGCTCGAGGGTGTTCCCGTCGCGAAAAGCAAGCTTTGCCGAATCGACGGCATGCAGGGAAAGCTCTACTACATGGGCTATCCCATCGAGGACTTGGCGAGCGCCTCCAGCTTCGAGGAGACGGCTTTCCTTCTGTGGCATGGCCGGCTTCCCAAACAAGACGAGCTCGACGTCCTGGAATCGGAACTGCGCCGCAACCGGGCGCTGCCCCAGCAGGCGGTCGACTTCATCTCGATGCTCCCGCACACCGCCCAGCCGATGGATGTGCTCAGGACGATGACCTCTCTTTTGTCCTCCTTCGACCAGAACCCCGAGCGCTCGCCCGAGTCGAATCTCCATCGCGCGATCGCGATCACGGCGCGTTTTCCCACGATCATGGCGACCTTCCACCGCCTGCGCCAGAATCAGAAGCCGGTCGAACCCAACCCGAAGCTCGGCCACGCGGCGAACTTCCTCTATATGCTCTTCGGCAAGGAGCCCGACGAGGCGACGGCCCGCGTCATGGACATGGCGCTCATCCTGCATCTTGACCACGAGATGAACGCGTCGACGTTCGCGGCCCTCGTCACGGCCTCGACCCTCTCCGACCTCTACTCGGCGGTCTCCTCGGGCGTGGGAGCCTTGAAGGGGCCCCTGCACGGGGGCGCCAACGAGGAGGTGCTCAAGATGCTCCTCCAAATCGGGGACGCCACGAATGTCGAGACCTTCGTCGACGACGCGCTCGCGAAAAAAATCAAGATCTCGGGCTTCGGTCATCGCGTCTACAAGAACTACGATCCTCGGGCCCGGATCCTTAAGGAATACGCTCGGCGCCTTTCCGAGAAGACCAAGTTCTCGCGCTTCTTTGACATCACCGACAGGCTTGAGGCCGCGATGGTCGCCCGCAAGGGAAAGCAGGGCATCTTCCCCAACGTGGACCTCTACTCCGGCATCGTCTACCATCAGATCGGAATCGCGACGGACCTCTTCACGCCCATCTTCGCGATCGCCCGGGTCGCGGGCTGGACCGCGCATGTTCTGGAATACTGGGAGAAAAATCGCATTTTCCGGCCGGCATCCATCTATGACGGCCCGGAGCCGAGGACCTACACGCCGATGTCGCAGCGATAAGAAAGGGACCGCGACAGAGTGAAGCTTCTCGAATACGAGGCAAAATCCCTCCTCCAAGGACGCGGCATTCCTACGCCCCTTCAGGGCGGCGTCGTGCGGCGTCTCCAGGATCTTGGCGCGGCCTTGAAGCGCGCCGGGAAAGGGCCCTGGGTCCTTAAGGCGCAGGTCCTCGCAGGAGGGCGCGGCAAGGCCGGCGGCGTCAAGATCGTCAAAAGTCCCGCCGAGGCCAAGGGCGCCCTCAAAGGTCTTTTGGGACTTAAGCTCAAGACGCATCAGACGGGCGGGGCCGCCCTCACGATTCGCGAGGTGCTGGTCGAGTCCGCGGCCAAGATCGAGAAGGAGTTCTATTTCTCGATCGTCGTCGACCGCCGCGAGGGCATGGCCGCCGTGATCGTCTCTTCCCAGGGAGGCGTTGAGATTGAGTCGACGGCCCAGGAGAACCCCGAGGCGATCCTCAAGCTCTCCTTCGATCCCGACGCGGGCCTGCCGGACTTCAAGGCTCGCCGCCTGGGTTTTTTCCTGGGCTTGCCCGCCGACCGCATCCCGGCCTTCGTCTCCTTCGCCAAGTCCTGCGCGAGGCTTTTCTGCGATCTCGATTTGAGCCTTCTCGAGGTCAACCCCCTGGCGCTCACGCCCAAGGGCCTCGCCGCCCTCGACGCCAAGGTGGTGCTTGACGATAACGCGCTTTATCGCCACGCCGATTACCAGAAGAAGATTGACCCCGAGGCGAGCGCGGCCGAGCGGGAGGCGAAGAAGGCGGGGCTCTCCTATATCGGCCTGGATGGCGACATCGGCTGCCTGGTCAACGGCGCGGGGCTCGCGATGGCGACCATGGACACGATCGCGCTCGCGGGGGGGCGCCCGGCGAATTTTCTCGACGTCGGCGGGTCGGCCGACGAGAAGCGGGTCGTCGAAGCCTTCCGCATCATCCTGCGCGACTCCAAGGTCAAGGGGATTTTGGTCAATATCTTCGGCGGGATCGTCAAATGCGACATGATCGCCTCGGGTCTTTTGAAGGCGATGGCCCGCGTCAAGCTCAAGGTTCCTCTCGTCGTGCGGCTCGAGGGGACGAACGTGGAGGAGGCAAAGAAGATGCTTTCGAATTCGGGATTGGGCCTCGTCCCCGCGGACGGGCTCTGGGACGCGGCGCAAAAGATCGTCGGGCTCGCGAAGGGCTCCTAAAAGAATGGCGATACTCCTTGGCCGCCGATCCCGCATCGTTGTCCAGGGCCTGACCGGCTCCGCCGGCACGTTCCATGCCCAGAAATGTCTTGAATACGGCACGCCCTTGGTCGCTGGCGTGACGCCCGGCCGGGGAGGGACGACTCATCTCGGTCTTCCTGTCTTCGACACGGTCACCGAGGCCGTCGTCAAGACGCAAGCCGACGCCTCGCTCATTTTCGTCCCCGCGCCCGGAGCCAAGGACGCGGCCTTGGAGGCGATCGACGCCGGAATCGAGCTCGTGATCGTGATCACGGAAGGCATCCCGGTCCTCGATATGGCGCGCGTCAAGGCGGCGCTCCTGCGCGCGCGCGCGGCCGGCCGCAACGTCCATCTTATCGGACCCAACTGCCCGGGCGTGATCACGCCGGGGGAGGCCAAGGCCGGCATCATGCCCGCCGCGATCCACAAGCCTGGCCCCATCGGCGTCATCTCCCGTTCGGGGACATTGACCTATGAGGCGGTCCATCAGCTCTCCCAGCAAGGCTTCGGCCAGTCGACGGTGATTGGAGTCGGCGGCGACCCGATCATCGGGACGAGCTTTGTCGAACTCCTAGGCCTCTTTGAGAAGGACCCCAAGACATCGGCGGTCGTTCTCATCGGCGAGATCGGCGGCTCGGCCGAGGAGGAGGCCGCGCGCTTCTTTAAGGAGAAGATGACGAAGCCGGTTTTTTCCTTCATCGCGGGACGAACCGCCCCGCCGGGACGGCGCATGGGGCATGCGGGGGCCATCATCGAGGGCGGCTCCGGCGGCTATCCCGCGAAGGCCAAGGCCTTGAGGGATTGCGGCGTGACCGTGATCGAGAACCTAAGCGAGCTGGGCCATACCGTGGCCCAGGCCCTCAAGGGACGCCACGTCGCTTCTCCGGTTTAGGCCGAGTCTCCCGCGGACCGCAACAACCTTGTAACGGGGATTCAATAGCCGCGTAACACACTTTCGGCACAATGATGTCGCTCGTTACCGGACATCATGCTACGACATCATCGAACGAGAGCCGGTCTGCCGCGATGGCTCGGGATCGCGGCTGTTTTGTTATGGGGAACGTCTCCGGTGGGGACTCTCCTGCTCCGGTCAGCTTCGGCCGCGACGCCTGCCATCCCGATCGTGGCGCTTGACGAGGCTCCGCTGGGAGGCCTCGCGCATGGGGTGGCGCATCAACCCTCGGAGCCCTCCGGGCTTCCCTCCGTTGCGGCGTCGCGGGAAGCAGCGTGGGGGGAATCTCCTTTGGGTGCCGATGCCCTAACGGAGGTCCTCCCGATCGTCGGTGCTCAGGTTCTTCCGGCTTTTTCGGCTCCGTCGGCCCCCGAGACGGCTCTATCCCCTACGGACGTGCCCCCGACTTCCATCCCCGCGCTCACGTCGCCGCCAGTCCCGCCGCCGGCGCCGCTCAAGCCGAATCTTCCCATGCCGCCGGACCCTCCCGCGCCCTTGGCGCCGCCGGCTCCCGTGCCGCCGAAGCTGCCGTCTCTTCCGGATCCTCCCGATCCCTCCTCCCCTCATCCCGGAAGCTCCAGCCGTGACGGCAAGGAGCATGGCCTTAAGGCCCAGAAGTCCCTATGGGGGTGGTCTGGCGTCAGGGGGGCGATGATGCGGGAGTCCATGCGCGAGCGAGTCCTCGGCCGCGGCGGCTTCGCCCGATTCGGGCATCATTAAAGGCTCACGCATCGCCCCCGAAGTTCGCTAAACTGACTGGAAATAGGGGGACACAATACTGATTTCAACCGCGTGGAGATCGGAAATAGGTATTGTGTCCCCCTATTTCCTCACGGCAGTCGTCGCCGCGTTCTTCCTCGTCCGGCCGGCGCAGGCCTTCTTCGACGTCGCCTCCCAGGAGAGGCTCGGCGCGGATCATTACCGGGAAACCGACGTCTACGCGGACTTTGGAGGAGCCTTTCACCTGACGCCCTCCTACCGGTTCTATCAATCCGATTACTCAAACGGAGGTTATAACAGCTGGGCCTTGCGCATGGGCTATGACGTCCCCAAGGAAGGCGTGGGCCTCACCGTGGGCTCGACCCCTAAGCAAAACGGCTATATGAATGAATTCGCGGGCTTGGACGCCGCCCTGAGCCTGGGTGGCGGCTCCGTGA
>DAHVWT010000048.1 GCA_027327915.1 Elusimicrobiota bacterium | reverse complement strand
AGCTAAACTCTTGAAAGTCTATATGCTACCTTTTACGAAACATCGCCCCTCTTGACACCTTGACCATGGATCGTCCCCAGGCTCCATCCTCTTACGAATGGTTCGCTCCTGGCGACATTAACGGCTTCTTCGGTCTCCTGTTCGACAATCTGACGGTTTTGTCCTTTCTCGCCGGCATCTTGATATTCGCCTTTCATTTCCCCGCCGAAATCGTTTATCGAAAGATGTTTCCCGGCACCGCGCTTGGAGTCATGGCCGGAGACTTAGCCTACACCGTCATGGCCTTCCGCCTAGCACGGAAAACTGGAAAGCGCAGCATCACGGCCATGCCTTTGGGCCTGGACACCCCTTCCACCATAGGCATCGCGCTCACCGTTCTGGGTCCGGCCTTTCTCGCGATGAAGGCGCGCGGCCTGCCGGAGGACCAGGCGGCCCTCATGACCTGGTATATCGGAATGTCCACGATGGTCATGATCGGCCTCATTAAATTCGTCTTTTCTTTCTTCGGCGCCTGGGTCCAGAAACTCGTCCCGGAGGCGGGACTCCTCGGCTCCCTGGCGGGAATCGGCTTGGCGCTCATCGGGCTCATTCCCCTGGTTGACATCTTCAGCATGCCGCTCATAGGAATTCTCGCCTTGGGAATCGTCCTTTATAATCTCGTCGCCAAGCTTCCCCTGCCGCGCGATTTCCCCGGCGTGCTCGCGGCCGTCCTCGTCGGCACCGCGCTCTATTATCTCTCCGGCGCGACGTACGTGCCTCCCGCGGATCCGATGGGACTTTCCCTTCCCACGCCAAGCCTCCATTTTCTCAAGGGCTTCAAGGAGTCGCTCACCTACCTCCCGATCGCCCTTCCCTTCGCGATCCTCACGATCGTGGGCGGCATCAACGTGACCGAAAGCGCGCGGGTCGCGGGAGACGATTTCAAGACCCGCCACATCCTTTTGACGGACGCCTTCGCGACGCTCTTGGCGGGGCTCTCGGGCGGCGTCGCCCAGTCGACTCCCTACATCGGCCAGCCGGCCTACAAGCACATGGGCTGCCGGGCGGGATACACGCTCCTCGCCGGGATCGCCGTGGGCTTGGGCGGCATGCTGGGAGCCGTGGGCTTCATCGTCAATCTCATACCGCGGGCGGTGCTGGCGCCGATCCTGCTTTTCGTCGCGATCGAGATCATGTGCCAGGCCTTTCACGCCGCCCCGCAGCGTCACGCCCCGGCCGTGGCCCTGGCCTACTTCCCGGCGGCGGCGCGCCTCCTTCAGATCAAGCTGTCCAACCCCGACTTCGTCCCGCCCCGGAACTTCCAGGCGCTGCTCGCCCTGCCGGGCAAGAGCCTCCCCGAACTCCTGGTCACGATCGCGCTTGGAAACGGCTTCATCCTCACCGCCATGCTTTGGGGCGCGGCGCTCGCCATGCTCATTGACCGGAGGATGCGCGCTGCCGGGACGTATCTAGCGATCCTCGCGGGACTGAGCTTCTTTGGCTTCATCCATTCGGCCAAGCCCGATGGGAGCCTCTATCTCCCTTGGACCCTCACCCTTCCCGCCAGGCAAATACCCTACCAGTTCGGCGCCGCCTACGCGATCATGGCCGCGGCCCTGCTGGCCGTCTCCTGGCGGCGTCCGCAAGGCGCGGGAGCGCCGGCGTGAACAGATACCAGCTGACGAGCTTGGCGGGAACCTTCGTTCTGGCGGGCGCGGCTTGGGCCATATCGAAAAACCGCTCGAGGATCAAGCCGCAGACGATCCTCTGGTCTCTTCTCCTGCAGTTCGCCTTCGCCTTCCTCATCATGAAGACCTCCGCCGGGGAGCGCTCCTTCTCGGCGGTCAACAAGGCCTGCGCGCACCTGCTCGCCTTCGAGGAGGAGGGGGCGCGATTCGTCTTCGGGACGCTCGCTCTCTCCCCGGGCGAGCCCGGCTCCACGGGCTTTTACTTCGCCTTCCAGGTTCTCCCCACCATCATCTTCCTATCGAGCCTCATGTCGCTCCTCTATTATCTGGGCGTCATGCAGAAGATCGTCCAGGGCTTCGCGTGGATCATGGCGCGAACCTGCAGGACTTCGGGGGCCGAATCCCTGTCCATCTCGGCCAATATCTTCATGGGCCAGACCGAGGCGCCGCTCCTCATTCGTCCCTACATCGAGTCCATGACCGAATCCGAGCTTTTCTGCGTCATGGTGGGCGGCATGGCCCATATCGCGGCCGGCATCATGATCGCCTACGTCGGGATGCTCTCCCCTTATTTCCCGGACATCGCGGGCCATCTCCTCGCGGCCCAGCTGATGGCGACGCCGGCGACGATCCTCATCGCCAAGCTCCTCATCCCGGAGGCCGGGGCCCCCAAGACGATGGGAAGCGTGAAGATCGGATACCATGAGGAAAGCACGAACGCCATCGAGGCCGCCGCGGCCGGGGGATCCCTCGGCATGACCTTGGCCCTCAATGTCGCGGCCATGCTGGTGGCCTTCATGTCGATCATCGCTCTGGTCAACTGGGGGCTCCATCATCTTCTAGGACTTTTCGGGCATGGCGAGATCGGGCTCGAAACGCTGCTCGGCTGGATCTTCGCGCCGGTCGCCTGGATCCTGGGCGTTCCGTGGTCCGACTGCCTCCAAGTAGGGCAATGGATGGGCGAGAAGACGGCCTTCAATGAGTTCATCGCCTATTCCGAAATGGCCCGCTACGCGGCGGCCCACGGCGCCCAAGCCATCTCCCATCGCGCCTACGTGATCGCCGTCCATGCCCTTTGCGGCTTTTCCAACTTCCTTTCGATCGGAATCCAAATCGGCGGCATCGGGCCGATGGCGCCCGCCCGGCGCAAGGACTTGGCGAGGCTCGGGCTCCTGGCTCTTTTCGGGGGATCGCTCGCTTGCTTCATGACGGCAAGCATCACCGGGATTCTCATTCCCTAGCATGCACTCCCTCCTCGCATTCACCCATTCGCTGGTTCATCAGGTCTACAACGTGCGCCCGCTCATCGAGTGGGGGGGCATCGCCCTCATCGCGGGTTTTCTCTTCGCGGAAACGGGGCTTTTCGCGGGGTTTTTCCTGCCGGGGGATTCCCTGCTCGTGACGGCGGGCATTCTCGCGAAAGCAGGCGCCTTCCCTATCGTCAAGCTCCTCCTCTGGAGCGCGGCCGCCGCCATCGTCGGCAATCAGACGGGCTATGCCATCGGCTTTCGCGCGGGTCGGCCGCTCTTTCATAAAGAGGACTCCCTTTTTTTCAAGAAAGCCCATTTGCTGCGGGCGCAAGAATTCTACGCCCGCTACGGCGCCAAGACCGTGGTCATCGCCCGCTTCATGCCGATCGTGAGAACTTTCGTCCCTCTCGTGGCCGGAATCGCGGCCATGGATTACCCCCGTTACGTCCTCTATAACGTGATCGGCGGCGTTCTCTGGGTCTTCGGACTTTGCCTTTCCGGCTACGCCATGGCCGCCGCGATCCCCAATCTCGAACGGCGCCTCCACTGGGTGATCCTGGCCGTCATCATCCTCTCCTTTGTCCCCGGACTCATCGAATGGCGGCGCGGCCGACGCGCCGGAACCGTCAGTTGACATAGAGGGGCCATTCCGATAACATCTTAAGTTCCATGCTGAACGCGGGGCTCTGGACGGACACGGTTTTTTATGTCGCGGCCGCGGCTTTTTTAGTCGCCCTGGCCGCAGCGGCCTATATCTGGGGGCAACGTCGGGCATCGATCGAGGCCCAGCAAGCTCCGCCGTCCGGACGCCCTATCGACAAGAATAAAAAGCCGCCCGTGCCCGAGGCCGCCGCCAGCAAGGCCTCCGAGCCGCCGAAGACGGCAACCGCGGTCAAGCCGTCGTCCGAAGCGCCGCATGCCCACCCCGTTCCCTTGGCCAAAACGGCCTCCGCCCCGTCCCAGGAGCAGAAAAATCCGGCACGATCCGCGGCCCCGGATCACTCGGCGGAGCCCCAGGCGCATCTGCCCACTTTTTCATGGGGAGGACTTCTCGACAAGATGGAGCGATTTGAATCTGAGATCGCCTCCATCAAAACCTTGGTCTCCGAGAAATCCGCTTCCGGACAGGATATCGCCAAGATTCTGGAGAAACTCCAGAGCCAAAGCCATCCCTCCCAGCCGTCCGAGGAAATCCGGGATATCTCGAACCGTCTGGAGCGATTTGAGGGGGAATTTTCGTCTCTGCGGGGTCTCTTCGAGGCGGCCGCCAAGGACAACGCGGCTCTTCGCGAAATGGTCTCCAAGCTCAAGGAGGAAACCATCGCCCAGCCCTCTTCCCAGCCCCCCCAGCCCACGCCGGACGCAGGACGCGCCGTGGCCTTCATCCAGAGCCTGATCGAAAAGATGGAGCATTTTGAAACGGAACTCGCGTCGGTCAAGTCACTGCTCTCCTCGACGCCCGAACCCAGAAACGCCCAGCCGAGCGGAAGTTCCGCCCCGGACGCCAAGCCCGTGAGCCCCGCGGAATCATCCCCGAAGCTTGTGGAGACCTCGGAGACTCCTCACGCTTCTCCCGCTCCTGCTCGCAGCCCTTCGGCTCATGCCTCGAACGCGGAAGGTCCCGTCTCCGGCGCCCCAGCGACGCGGCGCAACCCGGTCTGGCCCGTTTAACCAGCAACGGAAGGCTACGGAAAGCAACGGAAGGCCGCGGAGAGGGCGGATTCCTCATCGCAATCATCTCTTTTATCCCCAGGCTTTTGCCTTCCTTTGCCTTCCGTGGCTTTCCATGGCCGCTCCCCGCGTCCGCGCCCAGGCCTTCTCGAACGCCGCGGTGGGGACGACGGCCGCCCAATTCCTGAATCTGATTCCGACGGCGAGAGAGAACGCGCTGGGCGGCACGTCGGCGGCGCTCACTTCGGGATCGAACGCCATCTTCTGGAATCCGGCGGGCATGGCCCGCATCGAACCCCAGTCTCCCTCGGAGGCTGGACTCAGTTATGCTCCGCTCCTTGAGACCACCTACGCCGGAGCCGCCTCCTACGCCACTCCGTTTCCCGGCGGCGGCGTTCTTGGAGCCGGCGCCCTCTATTTTTCCCAGGCCGCCCAGACCGCCTACTCGAATGTCGGAAACGCCGTCGGTTCGTTTACGCCCTATGACCTGGACCTCTCCATCGCCTACGCCAGGCGTTTTGGCGACTATCTCGTCGGCGGCGACGCGAAGTTCATCCGCTCGGTGATCGCGGACGCGCACGGCCAGACCGCGGCCATCGACGCGGGCTTCCAGGCGCCGAAGGCCGCCATGCTTGGCGACGGGCCCGTTGATTTCGGCGCCGACATCACCAACCTCGGCGGTCCGCTCACCGTGGGCACGGTGGGGTCGCCGCTTCCCCTCAAGCTCGCGGGAGGCGCTTACTGGCATGCGACGCCCGAGACGGGTTTCGCGATGGACCTCAATATGCCCGAGGGTTACTCCCCCTACGTCACGCTGGGCTTCGAGGGGACGCTCAAGACGGGCGATCTTTCCTCGTCTTTTCGCTTGGGTTTCAACCAGGAAAACCTCCAAAGCCAGGCGGGCGCTCTCTCCGGCATTTCCTTGGGCGCCGGGCTCGACTTCCGGCGCATGTCGATCGACTACGCCTGGGTCCCCCTGGGCGTCCTGGGCGACTTGAATCAAATATCGATTCTACTCCGGTTCTGAGACCGCGAAACAACGAATGGCTCGGCTCGCCGACTTCCTATCGCGCCCCCCAAATCACGGCGCGAGCCGCGAAGCGTCGCAGTTCCCGGGCCGTCGTCGGACCGATCGCGATAGCCGAGGCCTTCTCGAAGAATTTCCGCGTCCTCGAAAAACCGATCTCCTCCGCGAAGGCCTTCACCGCGGAAGGCGAAGCGAAAAAGGCAGCGTCCGCGTCCGCGAGAAGACGCGGCGTCAAGCGCCCGAGCCCTTTGCGGTCCGGCACGGTGCGGTAGGCGTTGACGGCGTCGACGCGAAAACCCCGGGAACGCAGGATGCGCGGCAACTCTTCCCGAGCCGACTCGCCCTTCACAAACAGAACCTTTGTCCCCTTCCCCAGGCGCATCGCGCGCGCCAAGCCCGACGCCGTTGGGATCTTGGGCGTCATCGCGGCCCTCTCTCCGAGCTTGCGCAGAGCCGCCGCCGTCGTCCGCCCGACAGCGAAGAGCATCTCCGGGAGTTCCGGCCTGGTCTTGAGCCGCCGCGCGCGGCTGAAGAAGGGCCGAACGGCGTTCGCGCTCGTGAACACCGCGGCGCCGTAGCCGCGAGAACGCCGTATCGCGTCATCGAGAGAGGCAAAGGAGCGCGGCCTCTCGATCCGGATCGCCGGCGCCAGGACGACGCGCGCGCCGATCCCGCGAAGCCTCGCGACAAGCTCCGACGACTGGGCTCTCGGACGCGTGACGATCACCGTTTTTCCGGCCAGCTTGAGAGCCATGGCAGATATATTAGGTTTATTTGACACCCACGGACACTTTTGCCAGAATTGCCAAAGAGCGGTCCATGAGCCCGAACTCCATGGCTGAGCCTATCAAGCCGTCGTGGCCTTCCTCCTCCCGCCCGAACACGCCGGTCAAGGTCTCGGGGCTGCTCGACGCGGCTTGCATCAAGCGCTTCGACGCCGCTCAGGGGAAGGACGAAATCCTCAAGAGCCTCGTCTCCCTCCTCTGCGACAGGGAGCATCTCGCGTCCGTCCCGGAGGTTCTAAGCAAGGTCCTCGATCGCGAGCGGGGCATCTCGACGACGCTTGACTCCGGCCTCAGCCTTCCGCACACGAGGCTCCGCGCGCTCTCCAAGATCTCTCTCGCGCTCGCCGTCTTCTCCCATCCCATCGAGGACTCCAAGACGCCGGGCGTCCCCGTCAAGGCCATGCTCCTTGTCCTCGTCCCGGAGAACGCGGAATCAGCCGCGGCGTATCTCAAGCTCCTGCGCTCGATCGCGAACCTCTTTCAAGGCGCCCTCCTCGAGGAGATCGGCCGCGCCGCCGGTTCGGAGGAAGTCCTCGAACAGATCCGGCGGGCGGAACGATAGGGCGCTCTCCGATGCCCGTTCTGCCGATCATGCGGCACGGCGAGCCGTGCCTGAAGAAGATTTCCGTTCCCATCGACTTCGCGACACTCAAGAAGAGAGATCTCGCCAAGCTCTTAAAGAATATGTGGGCGACCATGTACGCCGCCAAGGGCGTGGGGCTGGCCGCGCCCCAGATCGGACTCAACCTCCGGCTCGCCGTTATCGACGTGCGCCCCGACGGCAAGCACCAGAAACTCGTCCTCGCCAATCCCGAGATCATCTCCCGGGAGGGCGATCTCCACGAGGAAGAGGGCTGCCTCTCAATTCCCGGGCTCTATGCGAAGCTCGCGCGCTCGGCCAAGGTCACGATCCGCGCGTTCGACGAGAAAGGGAAATCCTATGAGATGACGGGAACGGGCCTCCTCGCGCGGGCCTTCCAGCACGAGATCGACCATCTCGACGGGAAGCTCTTCGTCGACCGCCTCGACTTCCCCCAAAAGATGAAAGCCATGCAGGCAATCCGAGAGCTCAAGAAAAGCTGGATTTGAAGATCCTTTTTTACGGCTCGCCGCCCCAAGCCCTGCCGTTTCTCCGGAGCCTCGCGCGGGAGGAGGAGTGCGCGGCCGTCATCACGCGGCCCGACAAGCCCCGAGACCGAGGGCTTTCCCCCTCCCCCACGGCGGTCAAGCGCGAGGCCGCCTCCCTGGGCCTCAAGGTCCTCGATCCACCCAGTCCCATGTCCGTCCTCGGGGAACTCTCGGCGCTCAAACCCGATCTGGGGATCGCCGTGGCTTATGGACGGCTCCTCGGACCGGAACTCTTCCAGCTCCCCCGCCTGGGCACGCTCAACGTCCACTTCTCCCTCCTGCCGCGTTACCGCGGCGCGGCGCCCGTCGCCTGGAGCCTCATCAACGGGGAGACGCGCTCCGGCGTCACCGTCTTCTGGATCGACAAGGGGCTCGACACCGGACCGATTCTTCTGACGCGTGAAACCGCGATTTCTCCCGACGAGGACGCCCCGGCTCTCCAAAGCCGCCTCGTCGAACTCGGCGTCGACGCGCTCCGGGAAGCCCTGGCGCTTCTCAAGTCCGGGAAAGCCCATCCCCGCCCCCAGGAAGGCCTCTCCTGCGCCGCGCCGCCGCTGACGAGTTCCATGGGCCTCGTTTCGTTTGAAAAGCCCGCCGCCAGCATCCACGATCTCGTCCGGGGGCTTGCGGGAGGGCCCAAGGCCTACGTCAACCTGGCGTCTCCCGAGGGTCCGAGGCGCCTGATCCTCCTGAAGACACGGTTGCCCGAAGGGGGCTTCGCGGAGCCTCCGAGCGCCAAGCCGGGCTCCATCGCGCACGTTGATGCCGAAAAGGGCTTTTTGATAGAATGCGGAAAATCGAGCTTTCTCTGGGTCGTCGAGGTCCAGCTAGAAGGCCGTAGGGCCCTCCCCGCCGCGAGTTTCTTGAACGGCCTGCGTCTCGGCGCTGGGAAACCGTTGCCCTTGAAGATTTGAACGCTTAAATGCCGCCCAACGAGCCTCTTTCGACGCCGCCCGCGCCCGCCCGGATGCCTCCCGGGGTCGTCCCGCCGCGCGTTTCCCGGCTGGAAATGGCGGTCGGCGCCGCCGCCCTGCTCCTTGTCTCATACTGGGCCTTCAATACCGCCATGAAGGCGGCCGTTCACAGCCGCAAGACCGCCGTCGTCCCGGATCTCAAGGGCAAGTCGTTATCCGCGGCCCTGGATCTCTTTAGTCCTCTGGGCCTTGGACTCAGCAAGGAAGGAACGGAGTTTGATGCCTCCGTTCCGATAGGGTCGATCCTGCGTCAGTACCCCGCTCCTGGCACGGTCGTGCGCGAGGGCCGCATCATCCGGGTCGTGGTGAGCGAGGGCGGGCGCACCGCCCTGACCCCGACGTTGATCGGCCTCCAACTGCGAAACGCCGAGATGTTGCTGCGCCAAAACGACCTGCTGTTGGGCGAAGCCTCAAGCGCCTACTCGCTGCGCCAGGAGAAAGGAACGGTGCTCGCCCAAGACCCCAAGCCCGAATCGAGCGTCGAACAGAAAAGCCCGGTCAACGTGGTCGTCTCCGCGGGCCCGCCCCCCGAGGGCGTGCGGCTCATGCCCGATTTCGCTCGCAAGAGCGTCGACGAGGTTCACCGCTGGCTCACCGATACGGGGATCAAGGCGACGATCGCGAACGATTCGAGCTCGCTTTTCCCCTACGGCATCGTCCTCTCCCAAACCCCGGAACCCGACTCCGTCCTCTCCCCCGCCACGGCCGTTTCCTTCGTCGTCAGCGGCAAGCTCAGCGCCTCCGATCTTAAATCCTCCGAGGTGAGGACCTTTCATTACGAGGTGCCGCAGAACGGCGCCGAGGCCCTTCAAGTGCGGATCGTGGCGGTCGACCGCTACGGAGAGCACGAGCTCTTCAATGGAACGCGGCCGGGAGGCGCCCAGCTCTCCCTGCCCATCGAGACCGCCGGCGACGCCAAGATCAAGATCTACTTGAACGGGACTCTCATCGAGGAGAAGACTCCGTGACGAAAGCTCCCGTGGTCGAGGTGATTCCGTCCCTTCTCGCGGCCGATTTCTCGCGCCTGGGGGAGTCGGCGCGGCTCGCGGCTGGCGCGGGCGCGGACGGCATTTCCGTCGACGTGATGGACGGCCGATTCGTCCCCAATCTCTCTTTCGGTCCGGATCACGTGCGCATGCTCAAGCGGGAGACGAAGCTTCCCGTCGACTCGCATCTCATGGTCGAGAACCCGGAAACCGTCGCCCCCTGGTTCGTCGACGCCGGGGTGGACACGGTGATCGCCCACGTCGAGGCCTGCCGCGACGCTCTCGCGCTCGCCCGCAGCGTACGCGCCGCGGGGAGGCGCTTCGGACTCGCGGTCAAACCCAAGACGAGCGAGACCCTCCTGACGGATCTTCTGGGCGAGCTCGACCTCGTCCTCGTCATGACCGTGGAACCCGGCTTCGGAGGCGCCCTCTTTCTCAAGGACATGCTCCCCAAAATCACGGCTCTGCGCCGCGCGATCAACGAGGCGGGCCTGCGCTGCCGCCTCCAAGTCGACGGGGGCGTCACCGTCGAAACCGCGAAAATCGCGGCCGCCGCGGGCGCCGACAGCTTCGTCGCCGGGAGCTCCGTCTTTCATTCCCCCGACCCGGGGCGCGCCGTGCGCGAGATTCGGGCCGCGGCCGAGGCCGGATTCGCCTCCCAATTTTCGAAGCAGATTCCGACACGACATTAAAGGAGACTACCTATGGCCCTCGTCATTCGCCTTCAAAGAGTCGGCAAGCACAAACAGCCGTATTTTCGCATGGTCGCCATCGAAAAAACCCACGGATCGCGCGGCAAGCCCGTCGAAATCCTCGGTTCCTACAACCCGCGCATGGAGAAGCCGATCCAGAAAATCCAGGTCAACAGGGACCGCATCGACTACTGGGTGAGCCAAGGCGCCAAGCCCTCGGAGACGGTGAGCACCCTCCTCAAGGCCGCCGGCCTCTCGGCGCCAGCGCCCGCCGCCAAGCCCGAGCCTGCCGTGAAAGCCCCGGCAAAGCACGCGGCCAAGGCCAAGAAGGCCTAGACCATGCGGGACCTTCTTCTCTATTTCCTGCGCGCGATCGCCGAGAAGCCCGAGGCGATCCAGATCGAGGAGTCCGAGCAGGGCGGGATTTTGACTCTCCTCGTCAAGGTCGCGGACGAGGACAAAGGCCGCGTCATCGGCAAGCAAGGCCGCGTCATCAAGGCCCTTCGCACCGTCCTCGCGGCGGCCTCGACGCCCAACGGCCAGAAAGTCGCGGTCGACGTCGAATAGCGAGGAGCCGTCCGCGATGAGACGCGCGCCGGCGAGACCGTCGCTGCGCGTCGGGATCGTGACCCTTGCTCCCGAGATGTTTGCGAGCGTCCTAGCGACGGGGCTTATCGGCCGGGCGATCCGGGCGGGACTCTTGGAAGCGGCCTTTGCCAATCCCCGGGACTACGCCCGCGATGCCCATCGGCGCGTCGACGCTCGTCCCTACGGCGGCGGCCCGGGCATGGTCCTCATGCCCGGCCCCCTCGACGCGGCGATCCGGCAAGTCGCCAAGAGAGGCTCTTGGATCGTTGGGCTTTCCCCGCGGGGCCGCCCTTTCGGCGCCCCGACCGCCTCGCGGCTCGCCAAGAAAAAACAGATCGTCCTCGTCTGCGGGCGCTACGAGGGCCTCGACGAGCGCGTCTGCGAGAGCTTCGACGAGGAGATTTCCATCGGCGACTACGTCCTGTCCGGAGGCGAGGTCGCGGCGATGGCCGTCCTCGACGCCGTCGCGAGGCTCGTGCCGGGCGCCATGGGAAACGCATCTTCCTTCGCTGAGGAATCCTTCGCCGACGGTCTCCTGGAATATCCCCAGTACACGCGCCCGAGGGTCTGGCGAGGAAAGCGCGTCCCCGCCGTCCTGCTATCGGGAAACCATGCCCGGATCGGGGATTGGAGGCGACGCAAGAGCCTCGAACTCACGCGGCGCCTGCGCCCGGATTTGCTTCTTGCGCGCAAAAGTTCTAAAGTATAACACCTTAATTCGAGATTCCAGGGGCACATGTTCATATGGCGCAAGATATCCTTCAAAAATCAGCCGCGCCCAACTTCCGGCCCGGCGACGCCGTCCGGGTTCACGTCAAGGTCGTCGAGGGGGACTCCGAGCGCGTCCAGCCCTTCGAGGGCGTCGTTTTGCTGCGTCGCGGGCGTGGCGAAAGCCAATCCTTCACGGTCCGCAAGATATCCTTCGGCGTGGGCGTCGAGAGGACCTTCCCCCTCCAGTCGCCCTTCATCGAGAAGATAGAGATTCTCAAGTCCAACCATGCCCGCCGCGCGCGGCTCTACTACCTGCGCGGCCTGAAGGGCAAGGCCGCCAAGATCGGCGCCGAGGAAAGGGCCGAAAAGAGCTCCTCCCCTAAAGCGCCGGAAGGCGTCTCTCCGGCCGTCTCCGACCACGTGGTCCCTGCCGCCCCCCCCAAGGCCCCGGCCAAGGAAACCGCGGTCCAGCCGATCACCAAGGGCGCCTGATCCCCGGTCGGCTTGGAGGCCTTACGGCCCTCTCTCTCGCCCAGTTCGACGATTCCTATCGCGTCGCCAGCGGAGAACCCGTCCTCATCGGCGTTGACGAAGCCGGCCGCGGCCCCCTGGCGGGACCCGTCGTAGCCGCGGCGGTGCGGCTCTCCAAGGATAAGATCGGGCCTTTGCTCGGGGCCAGGGACTCCAAGAAGCTCGCTGCGGCCCGGCGCGAACGTCTCTACGCGCTGATCCGCGAGCACGCCGACGCGGTGAGCGTTGCCTGGGCCCATCCCGGCCGCATCGACCGAGACAACATCCTACGGGCCTCCTTGGCCGCCATGGCCCGCGCCGCGGCTCGCGCGTCGAGAAAAGGCCCCTCTCTCCTCCTCGTGGACGGCCCTTTTCCCGTCCCGGACCTTCCCCGCGGGCTGCGCCAGGAACCTCTTATTAAAGGAGACGACCGCTCCCTCGCCGTCGCCTGCGCGAGCATCGTCGCCAAGGTCGTCCGCGACCGCTGGATGGGGCGGATCTCCCGGCGCTATCCCGGTTTTGGCTTCGAGCGCCACAAGGGATACCCGACGGCGGAACATCTAGCGGCCCTGCGCCAGATGGGCCCCAGCAAGGCCCACCGTCGAAGCTTCGCGCCCGTCCGAGGCGCGTAAATGCCGGGAACTTCCGGCGACCAGGGACGCAAAGCCGAGGATCAGGCGGCCGCCCACCTGCGAACGCAAGGCTGCGAGATTCTCGCGCGCAATTTCCGCACGAAATTGGGCGAGATCGACATCGTCGCGCTCTCCCCCGGACGGGACGTCCTCATCTTCGCCGAGGTCCGCTACCGCCGCCGCGACGACTTCGGCACGCCGGAGGAGTCCGTCGTCATCTCCAAGCAGCGCAAACTCGCGCGGGCGGCGAAAATCTTTCTCCAAACGGCGCCGGCCGCGGTTCGCGGCGCCGCCGCGCGCTTCGACGTCATCGCCCTCTCGCCCGCGGGCCTCCGGCACATTGAGAACGCCTTCGAAGCGCCGTAATCGACGGAAGACCGCCACGCTGCCGCCTTCTTTTGCCTTTAGAGTCCTTTCATGGCTTTCGTCGGTTTTTTACCCCAATTTACTGATTTTTACTTGAAAAATGCGCCAGCAAGGCCTACCCTCCCGTCGTGCCATGAAAGCCCCCCCGCGAACCTGGCCCCGGCTCCTCATCAACGGCCCCTTGTTCCTTTGCCTTGCCATCCCGGGGTTCGCGGCGGACCCGGCCTCCGGTGAAACCGCCGCTCCCGCGACCATGGTCCTCCATCCTTTAAGCGCGAATGAACGGCTGCACATCGAGGAGAAACAGCTTCGAAAACGCGCGGAAGCCTTGGAATTAGAAAAAAGAAGCTTAATCCAGCTCGAGGCCGCCCTCCTCAAAAGCAAAAGCCGCGCCGTTTCCTCTCGCGCCGCCGCGCGCTCCCGAGGCAAGAGCAGGGCGCCTCGACGTCGCGCGCGCGCCGTCAAACCGGCGCCGTCCATCCCCTGGCAGATTCCCCAATTGCCTCGATGGGTTCAGGCGTGGGGCCTCGCCGTCCAGGCGCGAAGCCTCGACATGCCCTTTGACCAAGTCTGGCCGGCGGGCGCGTCCTCCTTTTGCGCCGGGAGGAAGCGCTGCCCCTTGACCTCCGGCAATTGGAAGGTTCTGCCCCGCTCCCCCGGCGGATACCAGAACGGGATATCCCCCTGTCCCAGCCGCTACTATTGGACGGCCCCCATGCCGCTCGCCCGCCGCTAGCGCAGATCAGCGGACCTCGTGACCGTCGGCTTCTTGGTACAATGTCGCCGCCATGGCGATTCTCTTTAGCCCGCTCAAGCTGCGCGGGACGGAATTCAAGAACCGCATTTTCGTCTCCCCCATGTGCCAATATTCGAGCCAGGACGGCCTTGCGACCGACTGGCATTTCGTCCATCTAGGCTCCCGCGCGGTCGGCGGAGCGGCGCTGGTCATGGTCGAGGCCACGGCGGTAAGCCCCGAGGGGCGCATCTCCCCTCAAGACTCCGGCCTCTGGTCCGACGCCCACGCGGAGGCCTTCGCCAAAATCACTCGCTTCGTGAAGGAGCAAGGATCGGTCCCCGGCATCCAGCTCGCCCACGCGGGGCGCAAGGCCTCGACCCCGCCGCCTTGGGAAAAAGGACAAGGTCGGCTCGTGCGCCCGGAGGACGGCGGCTGGATGCCCATCGCCCCTTCGGCCATCCCCTTCGACGCAGGTTACCCCGGTCCCCGCGAGATGACGTTGCGGGATATCCGCCTCGTCGCCGCGCAGTTCGGCGAGGCGGCGGGGCGCGCGCTCAACGCCGGCTTCGATCTCCTCGAACTCCATTTCGCTCACGGCTACCTCGTCCATGAGTTCCTCTCGCCCCTTTCCAACCGGCGCGAAGACGCCTACGGCGGAAGCTTCGAGAACCGCGCGCGCCTCTCCATCGAAATCGCGCGCGCCGTCCGCGAGACTTGGCCCGATCGCCTCCCCCTCTTCGTGCGCCTCTCGGCGACGGACTGGGTGAAGGGCGGATGGGATCTTGAATCGTCAATCGAGCTTTCGCGTCGGCTCAAGGCCGAGGGGGTCGATCTCATCGACTGCTCAAGCGGAGCCCTCGTCCCCCACGCCCAGATTCCGGCCGGTCCCGGCTATCAGGTGCCCTTCGCGGCGGCGATCCGCCGAGAAGCCGCCATCCCCACCGCGGCCGTGGGCTTCATCACGGACCCCGCTCAGGCGGAGACCATCCTCGCGACGGGGCAGGCGGACGCGGTGTTTCTCGCGCGGGCGCTGCTGCGCGATCCCTACTGGCCCCTGCACGCCGCCAAGGCCCTCGGCGCGGACGTCCCCTGGCCCGTTCAATATCTCAGGGCTCGTTAAGAAATAAGAGCGGGTGTCTTATTCGGCGGCTTCGGCCGACCCGAACGGTTCGAGCTGGACGTTTTCGTTAAAGAGCGCGGGCTGATGGATCGGCGCCTCCCAACGGGCGGAGGAAACGTAATTTTTCTTCTC
>DAHVWT010000047.1 GCA_027327915.1 Elusimicrobiota bacterium | reverse complement strand
TTGGGCGCCGGGGTTACGGTTACGAGGCACTCGGAGGACTTTGAGCTTTCAGGCGCCCAGGCCAACGCCCTCTTGCCGGGGCTCCAGAGCCGACCGAGCCCGCTGTCTCTCGTCCAAACCGATCTTCATGGTCTCGCGGCCGTGTCCTGGGAAAGGTTCTGGCTGGGAGCCCGAGTCACGAAGACGCTCTACGACAAGAACCTCGCCGCGCTTGCCGTCGCTCCCGCGCCGCTGCTCGAAATTGAAGGCGCCGGGGCGGTCGCCAACGGATTTCCTGACTTGAGCGTCAACGGCAAGATCAAGGCGAGCCTCCCGGAGGGTCTTGAGCCCTATATTTCCTATACCCACACGAGTTTCGCCGTCGAATACCCCGATTCGGACGCCTATACGGCCGGCGCCTTCCTTTATATAGGCCGACTGCGCGTCAACGGCTTCTACGAACTCTATGCACCCCACCTGGGGATCGGGCCCCTGAGCTTTTACTCGCTGGGCCTGGGCTGGAGCTTTTAAAGAGCGCCCGGGGAAAGAAGGCTTTCTACGGCATCACGCCGCGGTTGCAGCGGCGACACCAGCCGGCGATGCGGCCCTGCGGGGACTTCCTCGCGAGCTTGACCGGCTTCTTGCAGCCGGGACAAATGACGTCAAGGCCGGGCAACGCGAGCACCGGGAAGTCCTTCTCGAAGACCGCCATCGTATCGTAGGTCGGTTGAAGCCACTTCCCCTCGCGAGTCGGCATGAGCCTTAGGCCTTCGGCGCGGCCGGGGAGGCGGGATTTTCCATCATCAAAGTGAGTTTGTAAGGGAGAGAGAAGACCATATCCTCCTTGATCGTCTCGAGTTCCGTTACCTCGCGTACGCCATAGCGGTCCTTGAAGACTCGAACGACTTCCTGAACCAAGATCTCGGGGGCCGAGGCGCCGGCGGTGAGCCCCACGACCTTCTTGCCGGCAAGCCAATCGTCCTTGATATCGGAGGCCCGCTCAATGAGGTAGGAGGGAAGGCCCTGGGATTTGGCCACCTCGCATAGCCGAAGGGAGTTGGAGCTGTTGGGCGCCCCAAGGACAAGGATCAAGTCGACATGCGGGGCTAGCTCCTTGACCGCGTTCTGGCGGTTCTGAGTCGCGTAGCAGATATCGTCTTTGGCGGGGCCGTGGAGCTTGGGGAATCGGCGGCGCAGGACCTCGACGATCTCCTGGGTGTCGTCCAGGGACAGGGTCGTCTGCGTGAGATAGGCGACCTTTTCGGGGTCGGGGACGGCCGCTTTTTCCGCGTCCTCGACGCTGGAGACGAGCTTCATCGCCTCCGGCGCTTCGCTCATGGTCCCGACCGTCTCGACGTGATCCGCATGGCCGATGAGGAGAATGGTGTAGCCGCGCTTGGCGAGCGCGATCGCCTCCAGGTGCACTTTCGTCACGAGGGGGCAGGTGGCGTCGATCGAGTGGAGCCGCCTCTCGGAGGCCTCGCGCACGACCTGGGGGCCGACGCCGTGGGCTGAAAAAATGACCCAGGAGCCCGAGGGGACCTCGGAGAGATCCTCGACGAAGATCGCTCCCTTCTTGCGCAGACCCTCGACCACGTGCCGGTTGTGAATGATCTCGTGGCGGACGTAAACCTTGCCGCCGCAGACCTCGAGCGCCCTCTCGACGACGTCGATGGCGCGCACGACGCCCGCGCAGAAGCCGCGCGGGTGCGCGAGGATGAGCTTTTCGATCGATAGGGAGGCTTGACGCATGGCGGTCTCCTATGAGTGGGCGGCCGAGGCGGCGCGATCGCCGCTGTTCGCCTTTTCCGATTTGGTCCAGGAGGCCACGCGCTCCGCGATCTTGGCGGCGGAGAGGCCGACCGAGTCGTAAAGGACGCCCTGGGCCCCGTGCTCGACGAACCGGTCGGGGATGCCCAGGCGCAGAACCTGGGCCGGGGCGTTCTCGATTGCCTCGAGCACCGCGCTGCCGAAGCCTCCGGCGAGGACGCCGTCCTCGACGGTGACGAGAAGGGGGGTGATCCTCAAGGCTTCAAGGAGAAGCTCCCGGTCGATGGGCTTGACGAAGCGCATATTGAGGACGCCGACGGAGATGCCTTGGTCCGCAAGAGCCTGGGCCGCCTCGAGGGCCGGGTGGACTCGAGATCCGATCGCGGCGATCGTGACGTCCGAGCCGCTTTTTAAGCGCACGCCCTTGCCCACGGGGAGGATCTTTGCCTCGGGATCGACCGCGACGCCGACGGCGTTGCCGCGCGGGTAGCGAAGGCTTGCTGGCCCCGGGATCGTGAGGGCGGTCTTGAGCATGTGCTGGAGCTCGTTTTCATCCGCCGGAGCCATGATCGTCATGCCGGGAAGCATGCGAAGGTAGGCGTAGTCGAAAACCCCGTGATGGGTCGGGCCGTCCTCGCCGACCAAGCCCGCGCGGTCGAGGCAGAAGGTGACGGGGAGGTTCTGCAAGCAGATGTCATGCTCGATCTGGTCGTAGCCCCTCTGAAGGAAGGTCGAGTAGACGGCGACCACGGGGCGGTAGCCCTCGCAGGCGAGGCCCCCCGCGAAGGTGACCGCGTGCTGCTCGGCCAGGCCCACATCATAGTAGCGCCTGGGAAACCGGTCGCGAAAGGCGTCCAAGCCCGTGCCCTCGGGCATCGCGGCCGTGACCGCGACCACGCGGGGGTCCGCCTCGGCCTGCTTGAGGAGCGCCTTCGAGAAGGCGGCGGTGTAGGACGGCGGCTGAGGCTTCGTGGTCGGCGCCTTGAGGAACTGCCCAGTCGCGGCGTCGAATTTCCCGGGGCCATGCCACTTGATCGGGTCTTTTTCCGCCGGAGGGTAACCTTTCCCCTTCTTCGTGATGCAATGGAGGAGGACGGGACCTTTCAAGGTTTTGATGTGGTTGAGGACCTTGACCAATCGGCCGACGTCGTGTCCGTCGATAGGGCCAAAATAGGAGAAGCCCATTTCCTCGAAAAGCATGCCCGGAAAGAGGAGAACCTTCGCGCGCTTGGCGATGCGCAGGACGGTGGCCCCATAGACCTTGAAGCGCGCGAGAAACTTTTCGACGCCGCGCTCGGCATTCCGGACCGCTCCCAGGGTGAGGAGTTTGGCGAAGAAAGCCGTCAAGGCGCCCACCGTGTGGGATATGAACATTTGGTTGTCGTTGAGGACCACGAGGATGTCCGATTGGAGCATCCCGGCGTTCTGAAGCCCCTCGAAGGATTCTCCGCCCGTGAGGCAGCCGTCGGAGACGATGGCGACGACCTTGTTCTTCTCGCCTTTCAAGTCCCGTGCCGCGGCCATGCCCAGCGCCGCGGAGATGGCGGTGGAGGCGTGGCCCCCGCCGAAGGCGTCGTAGGGGCTCTCGTCGCGTCTCAGGAAGCCCGAGATGCCGCCATACTGGCGGATGCGCTTCATCGCCTCGCGACGGCCCGTGAGGATCTTGTGCCCGTAGCTCTGGTGCCCGGTGTCCCAGACGAGCTTGTCCTTGGGGGTGTCGAAGACGTAGTGGAGAGCCACGGCGATATCGGCCGCGCCGAGGCTCGATCCGAAGTGGCCGCCCAACTGGGAGATCGTGTCGATGATGTAGCGCCTGAGCTCGGTTGAGACCTCCGGAAGCTCGTGGAAGGGCACCCGGCGCAGATCCGCGGGGCTGTCGATCGCGGAGAGGCGCGGGTAGGGCGCCTGGCCGTTTTCAGGGGGAAGCTGCTGGGTCTGTCCGTTTTTATCGTCGTTCATGTCTTGATCACCGATCCCTCGAGAGGATGAAGTCCGCGATGGCATGAAGCGCGGCCGCGCGTGGGCCCAGGGGCTTAAGAGCCGCATGAGCCTCGCGCACGCATGCCAGCGCCCGGCGGCGGGCGGATTCGACGCCGTAGAGAGAGGCATAGGTCAGCTTGTCGTTGTCCCGGTCAGAACCGCGCTTGCCGAGCGTCGCGGCGTTCGCCGTCACATCCAAAATGTCATCCGCGATCTGGAAGGCGAGTCCGATCGTATCGCCGTAGCGCTTAAGGGCCCGCCGGCGGGAGGGGGACGCGCCCGCGAGGATCGCTCCGGCCTCGACGCTCGCGCGGATAAGGGCCGCGGTCTTGTGCCGATGGATGTACTCCAGCGCTCGCTCCGCCCGGAAACCGTGATTTTTGCGCCGCCAGCCCTCGGCATCGAGGTCGGCGGCCTGCCCTCCAACCATCCCCTTGAAGCCCGCGGCCTCGGCCGCTCTCATGACCAGCTCGGCGCCCGCCTTCGCCGGCAGCGAACAATCGAGCGAAGCTCGGCCCAGGGCCTCGAAGGCGAGGGTCAAAAGAGCGTCTCCCGCCAGGATCGCGAGGCCTTCTCCGAAGACCTTGTGGTTTGTGGGCTTGCCTCGGCGCAGGTCGTCGTCGTCCATGGCCGGAAGGTCGTCGTGGATGAGGGAGTAGGTGTGGATCATTTCAAAGGCCGCTGCGGCCGAGGAAGCCTTCGCCGCCGCCAAGCCCAAAGCCTCGGCCGAGGCGTAAACCAGGACCGGACGCAGGCGCTTGCCGCCGGCGAAGATCGAATAGCGCATGGCCTTGAGAATCTTGGGCGGGATGTCGGGCGAGGGGGAGAGCATCTCGTCGAGCCGACGATCGACGAGCCGTCGGCCTTTCTCGAAGACAGCGGCGAGGTCGATCGGCGGGGGAGCGGGGAGTCTCATCGGCATAGTTCCGGAAGAAAGGCGTTGAAAAACATCGTCAGCGAGGCGATCGCCCGGCGACGATTCGCGGCGAGAGCCGGTATCGAGCGCAAAAAGCGAATGTGGGAGACGGCGTAGTCGACGAGGGCTTTCGAGCTTCGTTCCCGGGGTGCCGGGGGCGGGAGGACGTCGTCGACGCGGTCGAGAACGGCGCGGATGGCCCAGGCGGTGAGACGGCGCTCCCGGGCCCAGGTTTTCAGAGCCTTGGTTTCCATGTCGACCGCCAGGGCGCCCGTCTCTCTCCCGAGGCGAAGTTTCTCCTCCGGGGTCGCGATAACCGAACTTGCGTCGGCGGTCGCGCCCAGGCTCGCGTCGAGGCGCATGCGTTGGGCGCAAGAAAGCGCCCGCGCCGCGAGGTCGGAGTCCGGAAAGTCCAAAATCAGATGGCCCGGCTCGAGACCGCGCCGCAGCGCGCCCGCGAAGCCGATCGAGAGAATGTCGACGGAATCATGCGTCTTGAGGTGTCGCGAGAGGGACAGGACCGCTTGTCGCCCGCCCATCCCCGTCTGGAGCAGAACGACGGCATGACCTCCCGGCGTCCCTTCCCATCTCCCGGCGCCGGACGGCGATGGAGCCAGCCCCAGGCCCTTGGCGAGGGGCCTGGCTTCCCAGGACGTGGCCGCGCATAGAACAAGGGACTTGGCGGGAGCCATCGGGATGCTCATGCGGCTACTGGGTCCTGGCTGCGGGCTTTGAGCCGCAAGGGCTTTTTAATGTAGCCGTTCTCGGAAAACCATCGCGCGGCCGCGGCCAGCGCCTGGCGCGCGGGGCGGCTCTTGAAGCCGAGTTCCCTCGCGGCCTTGGAGGAATCGTACCACATGTAGTGTCGAGCCATTCGAACCGCGTCGATGGGCGCGAGCGGCTCAACGCCGAAAAGCTTGGCCCGGGCGGTGTCCAGGAAGCCGAAGGCGTAGGCCATCGCGTAGGGAGTCTTGAAGCGCGGGGCGGGAACGCCCGTTTCCTCGCTTAAAATATCGAAGAGTTCCTTGAGGCGCAGGTTCTCCCCGCCCAGGATATAGCGCTCGCCGACTCGGCCCTTGAGGGCGGCCAGCAAATGCCCGCGAGCCGCGTCCTGAACGCCGACGATGTTGAGACCCGTGTCGATATAAGAAGGAATACGGCCGTTGAGGAAATCGACGACGATGCGGCCTGTCGGTGTGGGCTTGGCGTCATAGGGGCCGATCGGAGCCGAGGGGTTGACGACGACGACGGGAAGGCCCCGCGCCGCCAATTCCAACGCCGCGACCTCGGCCAGGTATTTTGATTTCTTGTAATGGCCGATCACATCGCGTTCCGAGGCGTAAAGGGAGGTCTCGTCGGCGGGCTTGCCATGGACGGGGCGCACGGCGGCGACGCTCGAGCAGTGCACGATCCTTTCGGCGCCCGCGGCGGCCGCCGCCTTAAGGACGTTGCGGGTCCCTTCGATGTTGGTGCGATAGAGCTGTGAAGGATCGGGCGTCCAAATGCGGTAGTCGGCCGCGACATGGAAGGCGAATCGGACTCCCTGAAGAGCCGCCCCGAGGACGCCTGCCGAAAACAAGTCGCCTTCGTGAATCTCGACGGGGAGCCCCTTCAAGTTTCCGCGGGGGGAGCCGGGGCGGGCCAGGGCCCGGACCGAGAACCCTTCCGCGAGGAGGACACGGACGAGGTTGGCTCCAACGAAGCCCGTGGCGCCGGTGACGAAGGCGGCGTCCATCAGTTGGCGCTCGGCACGGGCTTCGCCACGGAAGCCTTCCTGGAGTCGTATTCGGCGACGAGGGTTTCGTAAGACTTAGTCTGCCGCGCGTGGGCCGCGCGCGCCAGGCGCGCCGTGCTCGCGATGTCGCGAAGAAGCTCGAGGAATTTGGGGAGGCGTGAGAAGCTGTCCTCGACCGCGCTCGGCTCGTAGCCCACGTGGGTCATGCACTGGGCGCATTTGGGGTTCCCGGAGGCGCGCCCGAATCGGTGCCACTCGGTCGTCGCGAGGAGCTCCGCGTAGCTCTTGGCATAGCCCCCGTCCGCGAGGAGGTAGCAGGGCTTCTGCCAACCGAAGACGTTGCGCAGCGGAATGCCCCAGGGCGTGCACTCATAATCGCGCTTGCCCTCCAGGAAATCCAGGTAGAAGGGGCTGTGGTTGAAATCCCAGCCCTGTTGGCGCCAATCCCCGAGCGCATCCTTAAACCACTTCTTGGTTTCCTCCGTCTTGAGGAAAATGTCTTGCTGGGGGGCTTTTTCGTAGGCGTAGCCGGGGGAGATCATCATGCCGTCGATGCCCATCGCGGAGCACTCGGCGAAGAACTGCCGGAACTCGGCCGGGTCTTCGCCGCTGAAGATGGTGCTATTCGTCATCACCTGGAAGCCCTTCGCCTTCGCGGTCTTGATCGCTTGGATGGCGGTGCGATAGACCCCCTTGCGGCAAACCGCCCGGTCGTGGGTCGGCTCGCGGCCGTCCAAGTGGATGCTGAGGATCAGATGCGGGTCCGGCTTGAAGCGCTGGAGGTTCTTTTCGAGGAGGATCGCGTTGGAGCACATGTAGACGTAGCGCTTGCGGTCGACGAGACCCTGGACGATGCGGTCGATCTCCGGGTGGACGAGGGGCTCGCCGCCCGCGACCGTCACGACGGGGGCTCCGCATTCCTCGGCCGCGTCCCAGCATTCTTCGGGGGTGAGGCGCTTGCGCAGGATATCGGTTGGATACTGGATTTTCCCGCAGCCCGCGCACTCGAGGTTGCAGGCGAAGAGGGGCTCGAGCTGGAGGACCAACGGGTATCTCTTGACGCCCTTGAGCTTGCGCGAGAGAATATAGCGGAAAAGAGACAGCTTCATCGAAAAGGGGGCTGGCATAGGATCTCCTTAGGCAGGGCTCGTTGCGCTCACGCCGGCACCTCGACTCCCGCAGGCGACGGCGCTTCGGACGGTTGTTTGATGGCCAGGGCCTTGTGGTAAAGGCCCAGGGCGTGAAGCGGGAAATATTGACGGTACATGGTGTATTCGAGATAGAACACCTTGGGAAAGCCCGTGCCGGTGAACTCGGTTTCGTTCCAAGTCCCGTCCGGAGACTGCGTTTCGATGAGGTGGTGGATGCCGCGCCCGACGGACTCGTCGCGAACGCCCGCGGCCATGAGGGCCATCACCGCCCAGGCTGTCTGGGAGGGCGTGGACGGCCCGCGCCCTTTGTGCGAGGGATTCTCATAGGTGGCGCAGGTTTCGCCCCAGCCGCCGTCCTTTTGCTGGACCGATTTGAGCCAGGAGACCGCTTTTTGGACGTAAGGCGCGGACATGTTCTCGCCGACCGCCGCGAGGCCCCGCAGGACCTGCCAGGTTCCGTAGATATAGTTGACTCCCCAGCGGCCGAACCAGGAGCCGTCCTCCTCTTGCTCGCGGCGTAGGAAGCGGACGGCGGCGGCCGCTACGGGATAGCTGGTGTCATAGCCAACGTAGCCCAGAAATTCAAGCACCCGCGCCGTGACGTCCGCCGAGGGCGGGTCGATCATCGCGTTGTGATCCGCGAAGGGGATCTTGGTGAGGATGGCCTTGGTGTTGTCCTTGTCGAAGGCCGCCCAGCCTCCGGTGGAGGAGCGCATGGACAGGAGCCAGTTGAGCCCCCTCAGGCAGGCCTTCTCGCGGGCGAGCGCCTCCTCCTCTGGAAGGTCCACGTGCCGAAGCGCCAGCATGACCATCGCGGTGTCGTCGATGTCGGGATAATGGGAATTGTTGAACTCGAAGGCCCATCCGCCGGGAAGCGCCTTGGGATTTCCGACCTTCCAGTCGCCCTCGATCTTGATTTCCTTGGAGATGAGCCATTTCGCCGAGGCGACGAGGGCCGGATGGTTGCGCGGCAGCCCGGACTCCGCGAGCGCGATGATCGAGATGGCCGTGTCCCAGACGGGGGAATGGCAGGGCTGATACTCAAGATGGTGGTCGCCGTCCGAGAGCTCGAGTTGCTCCAAGATCTGGAGCTGGGAGAGGAGCCGCGGGTCGGTGTCGGCGTAGCCTAGGCATTTCATCGCCATGATGGTGTTGATGATGCCCGGGTAGATGGCGCCCAGGCCGTCCGACTCGGCCAGGCGCCGCAGGATCCAGTCCTCGGCGAGCCTGAGGGACCAGACCCTCAGCCAGTGGCCGCCTCGGCCCTCTAGGGCCTTGAGTCCGTTATCCCAGAGAAGAAAATAACTCGTCCAGGAGAAAATGCCGTGCGGTGGCATCACCTCCTTGAGGGGCACGTGCCGGCGATTGTCCGGGAATAGCTCGTCCAGCGCGGCATGAGGAGGGCAGGAAATGAGGGGTTGGAAGGCCCAGACGATGCTGAGGGGGACGACGATCGCCCGGGTCCAGGACGACATGGCGTAGATGTTGAAGTAAAACCACTTGGGAAACAGCATGAGCTCGGGGGGGATGGTCGGGACGCCGCGCCAGTCGTACTGGCCGAAGAGAGCCATGTAGAACTTGGTGTAAGTGTTTGCCTTATGGATGCCGCCCAAGGCTGCGATGCGAAGTCTGGCCCGTTCGAGGGCCGATTCCTCCGGCTTGTGTCCCGCGAACTTGAGGGCCCAATAAGCCTTGACGGTCGCCGAGATGTCCGAGGGGCCATTGCGGAAAATGGGCCAGCCGCCGTCCTGAAGCTGCTCCTTGAGGATATGATTGGCGAGCCTGCGGACCTTGACGGAATGGCCGCGACCAAGGAAATGAAGCAGCATGATCGTGTCCGAGGCGATTGTCGTGTCGGCTTTGAGCGGGCCGCACCAGTAGCCCTCCTTCGGGCTCTGGAAGCCCAGCAACGCCTCCTGAGCCTTCGAGATGGCGGCGGCCAAGGCGGAAGAGGGAGCGCCGGAGGCGTGAATATGGTTCGCGGATTTCCCGGGACGGAGATTGGTCGTCCAGCCCTTCGGCTTCGTCAGTGGAGAGGTCGGCGGAAGCCAGGAATTGACCAAGTTCTTGAGCATTTAGATTATGGGTTCAAAAGACAAGAGAAAGTGGGAAGTATTCTTTCGGGCGCGTTCGAGAGCCTATTATACCAGAATGCCGGTTGCAAAAGAATACGATTGAGGGGTATATTCGAGTCTGTGATGGGCCGCTTGCCGAGAAAAACACTGCTTCCGGCGCTCCTGATGTCTTGCCTTGCGGCGGCCGCATGCCGCGGGGGTCCCCGGCCCATCGACATCGCGGTGGCGGTGCCCTTGACGGGGGACATGGCGAGCGAAGGCCGGGGGATCCTGAAGGCCGTCCAGCTCGCCGTCGACGAGGCGAACCGGACCAAGGCCCTCCCGCGTAAGCTCGAGGTCGTAGCCTTCGATGACCGGGGCTCGCCGCGCGAGGCGGCCAACGTCGCCCAACTGATCGTCTCGGAGCCCGGCTTTCTCGCCGTCATCGGCCCCTACACCTCGGATTGCGCCCTTAAAAGCTCCCGGGTTTACGCCACGGCCGGCATCCCGATGATCACGCCTGCGGCAACCAATCCCACGGTGACGCTCCAGCAGGCGAACCCCGGCTGGCCTGGGCCTCGCGTCGTTTTCCGGGTGGTGCCGACGGACGACGTCCAGGGGGCTTTCGCGGCGCGTTTCGTCTATGGGCCGCTCAAAAAGAGACGCGTGGCCCTCGCCTACGACCTCTCGGCCTATGGGATGGGGCTCGCGAAGAGCTTCCGCAAAACCTTCGAGGAGCTAGGCGGACGTGTGGTCGGACGGGAGTCATTCGCCGTCGGCCAAAGGGATTTCGCCGCGGCGGCGGAGGCGCTCAGGAAAACCGGAGCGCAAGCGGTGTATTTCAGCGGGATATACCCCGAGGCGGCGCTTCTCGTCCGGGCGATGCGCGACGACGGGTGGGTGGCGCCCTTCATCTCGGGAGACGGAGCCAACACGCCGGAGTTCTTCGACATCGCGGGGCCGGCCTCGCAGGGCGCCTATGTGACGACGCTGGGCGCGCCGCATCGTGGCTCAAGACGCGGCTCCTCGGAGAGTCCCTCCACCTCCTGGGAAGGGCTCCGGGGTCTCGGCCCCTTCGCGCCTTTTGCCTATGAGGCGGCCGAAATCGTCATCGAGGCCCTCAAGCAGTCGGGCCCCAGCCGTTCCGGCCTGCTCTTGGCCCTGCGCAAGATCCGCTACCGGGGGCTTTTGGGGTCGGTCAGCTTCGACGCGATCGGCAACGCCCGTTCCCATACCCTCTCGATGGCGCGGGCCGATTACGACTCGCGCCGTTTCGTCCCGGTCAGCGCTTTAAGCAGCAGGCCTGCCGCCAAAAGATAGGTCGAGCCCAGATATTCCCGGGGCGCTGCCTGCGAACCGAGCCACAGCACGGCCAGCGCTCCCGCGACAGGTATCAAGAAGCCTCCCGGCAGCCTAAAGGAGCCTGGGACCCGGAGCTTCTTTCTGCGCAGAACGGGGATGGCGAGGCAGGTCGCGAGGTACTGGGCGCTTACGACGACATTCGAGGCGCCGACGAGCTTTTCAAAGTCGAAGAAAAGCGCGAGGGCGAGCGTCGCCGCGGCGGTCGCGAGAATGGCGCGGAAGGGGGTGTGGTAGCGCGGATGGATATGGGCGAACCACTCCGGGATATGACCGCCTTCCGAAAGAGCTAGGAGATAGCGGGGCGTCACAAGCGCGCTTCCGGCGTTATAGCCGAAGGTCGAAAGGACCGCCCCCGCGGCCAGGAGGAGCGCCCCGCGCGGGCCCAGGACGATGCGCGCGGCGTCCGCCAGGGGGGTTCTTGATCCCGCGAGGGCCGGGTCGACCCCCACGGCGACCGCCTGGATCGCCGTGTAGAGCAGCGCCGAGAAGACGAGCGACAAGACGACGGCGAGGGGGACGTTGCGACCCGGCGACTTGGCTTCCCCCGAAGGGACGGGAATTGATTCGAAGCCCTGGTAGGCAAAATAGACGAGGAAGGAGGCTTGGGCCAGTGGTTTGAGGCCCTGGGGGGCGAATGGGACGAAAGCTTGCCGCTTGATCTTCCAGATGCCCGCGGCGAGAAAGACCGCGAGGGGAACGAGCTTTGCCGCGGTGAAAAAGTCCGAGGCCCAGGCTCCGAACTTGACCCCGCGATAATTGAGGAGCCCGAGCCCGATGACCGCCGCGGCGGCGACGGCCTTCACGTGTCGAGGGCCTCCCCAGCTCGGCTCGATCGTGCCTAGATAGACGGCGATGGCGTTGGCGACCGCGGCCCAGCTCAAGACCTGAACGACCCAGGAGAGCCATCCCACGGAAAACCCCGTCCATTCCCCGAAGGCATCGCGCGCGTACAGGTAGGCGCCGCCCGGATCCTTGTAATGCGAGGAGGCCTCCGCGTAGCAAAGCCCGACACCGATGAGGAGAAGGCCCGTCCACGCGAAAGCCAAGGTTGAGGCGGGCCCCATCCGGGCCGCGAGCAGTCCCGGGAAAAGAAAGATGCTCGATCCCACGATGGCATTGAGGCCGATGGAAAGCAGGTCCCAGAAGCCCAGCGCCCGTTCGGTGTGCGGGGTCATCTTTTGCGCCATAGATAATAGACCGGGATGCCGGAAAGGGCGATCGCGAGGCCAGGACCCGCGTGGGATGGCTTCTCCACGAGGATGTCGATCGCGAGCGGGAGGGCGCAAAAGAGGTAGCCCCATTGCACCCAAGGAAATCCTCGCGGCCTTTGAGCCGCCCCGCTCGCGCGCCCGCGAAGCAGGAGAAGCCCCGCGACGGTCAGGATATAGAAGACGAGAGTCGCGAAGACCACATAGTCGAGGAGGGCCAGGTAAGTCCCGGAAAGGCAAAGAAGCGCGGCCCAGGTTCCCTGCATCGCCAGCGCCGCCCCGGGCGCCGATGAGGCGTTGAGGCGGCCGGCCGCCTTGAAAAAGACGCCGTGCCGCGCCATGGCGTAGCTGACGCGAGCGCCGGAGAGGATCATGCCGTTCGCGCAGCCCAGGCAGCTCGTGAGAATGAGGAGCGCCATGAGGGTCTCGGCGGGCTTTCCCAACACCGCGGAAATGGCGGCGGTCGCGACGCGGTCCGACGACGCGAATTGGACGCCGCGCCCGAAGGCCGTCGTGGCGTCCGGATGCCCCCATAATGGGAGGACCGACAAGTACGAAAGGTTCATGAGGACATAGAGAATCACCACGAGGCTCGTCCCTATGAGAAGCCCCCGCGGCACGTCCCGCTCGGGGTTTTGGACTTCAGCGGCCGTGAAGGTGAGGTTGTTCCAGGCGTCGAAGGCGAAGAGAGCTCCTACCATCGCGGCGCCGAGCTTGGCCAGGGATTGGAGCGCGGGCTCGGCGGGGGAGGCCGGAGTTGGCGGTGTCCACCAATGGGCGAGGTTCATGCGGATGGCCGCGGGATTCCTCCCGAAGCCCAGGACGAGCACAACGACCACGGCGATCGAGAGGACCTTGGCCGAGGTGAGGACGTTCTGGACCCATTTGCCGGCGCGGATGCCGAGGGCGTTCACGGCGGTGAGGATCAAGATGACGGCCGCGGCGAGAATCTGAGAAGCGGAGACGGAGAACCGTCCGGCGGACCAGAGGATCCGATCCTCCGACACCGCGGGAGAAAATACCGCCGCGAATTTAGCGAAGGCGACCGAGACGGCCGCGATGGTGCCGCTTTGGATGACGAGGAAAAGAGCCCAGCCGTAGAGAAAGCCCACGAGGGGGCCGTAGGCGCGGCGAAGATAGGCGTATTGCCCGCCGGCTTCTGGGATCATGGCGGCGAGCTCGCCGTAGCTTGTGGCCGCGGCGACCGTCATCGCGCCCGCGAGAGCCCAGACAGCGAGCAGACGTCCGGGCGAGCCCGCAGCGCGGCCGATGTCCGCGCTCACGATAAAGACCGCGGAGCCGATCATCGAGCCCATGACGAGCATGACGGCGTCGAAGAGCGTCAACTCGCGCTTGAGTGTGGTCACCGGGTGGGTGGATTAATGGGCGCGCAGCGCGCTGTGGGAGCGGCCGTAGAGGGCGTAGACCAGGAGCCCGATCACAAGCCAGACCAATAGCCGCAACCATGTCGCGGCGGGCAGCGAGAACATGAGAATGAGACAGGAGATGATGCCCAGGGTCGGCACTAGAGGCACCCAGGGACATCGAAAAGGTCGGGGATGATCGGGATCGGACTTTCGCAGGACAAGGAGGCCCAGGCAGACGATCGCGAAGGCGAGCAGCGTCCCGATGTTGACGAGTTCGGCCAGGACCCGAAGCGGAATAAGGCCTGCCAGGATCGCGACGACGGCGCCGGTGAGGATCGTCGATTTCCAGGGAGTGCGGAACTTCGGATGGATCGCGCCGAAAAAGCGCGGAAGGAGCCCGTCCCGGGCCATCGCCATGAAGATTCTCGACTGGCCCAGAATCATGACCAAGCTCACCGAAGTGAGCCCCGCCAGGGCCCCGATCGAAATCAGAAACTGCGCCCAGGGCAGCCCGATCTGCTTGAAGGCGGCGGAGACGGGGGCGTCGATGTCGATCTGGTAATAGGGCACCATGCCGGTCAGCACGGCCGTGACCGCGATGTAGAGGATCGTGCAGATGAGAAGCGAAAAGAGAATGCTTGTCGGGACGTCACGCTGAGGATTTTTCGCCTCCTCGGTCTGGGTTGAGAGCGCGTCGAAGCCGATGTAGGCGAAGAAAATGACGGCCGCTCCCGCCAACATCCCCACGGGATCTCCTCCGGGACCCGTGCGGCCGTAAACGAGGTGGCCAAAAAGGCTCAGGCCCCCGTAGCCAAAGGGCGCGAAAGGGATCCAGTTGGAGGGCTTGACGTAGAAGGCCCCCACGGCGATGACGAAAATGACGATCGAGACCTTGAGCGCGACGACCGCGGTATTGACGCGAGTGCTCTCCTTGATGCCTACGACCAGGAGCGTCGAGAGAATCACGGCGATCGCGATCGCCGGGAAGTCGAAGATGGTCCCCGTCGCCAGAAGCCGTCCCGTCTCGGGGCTGAAGTCGAAGGGCGCGTTCGTGATGAGGTAAGGAAGCTTGAGGCCGAAGATGCCGAGGAAATCCTGGAGGTAGTGGGACCAGCCGTGGGCCACGCTCGCCGCCGCGAAGGTATATTCAAAGATCAGGTTCCAGCCGATGATCCAGGCCGCGATCTCGCCCAGCGTGGCATAGGCGTAGGTATAGGCGGAGCCCGCGACGGGGAGCATGGCCGCGAGCTCCGCGTAGCAGAGCCCCGCGAAGATGCAGGCCGTTCCCGAGACCACGAAGGAAAGGATGAGGGCGGGGCCGGCCTTGTCATGGGCGCCGACCCCCGTCAGGACGAAGATGCCGGCGCCGATGATGGCGCCAATCCCCAAAGCGGTGAGTTGGCCGAGGCTTAGGACGCGGTGGAGCGTGTGGCCGTCCGAACCGCCTCCCGCCTCCTTCATGATCCGGGCGAGAGGCTTTCGCGCCAAGAGCTGCCGCATGAAGGGCCAGTATACCTAAAAATCCTTCGCATCTCTGATTATCTATTTGCGGCGAGCCGAGCATTTTCCAATCCAAGGATGAGCCCCAAATGAGATAGCCGTAAGCCGTGCCGTTGTTGTTGAAATCTAGACATA
>DAHVWT010000046.1 GCA_027327915.1 Elusimicrobiota bacterium | reverse complement strand
CGCCGCCGATGTAAAGACCAAGCCCTTGGTTCGCATAGGGGGACTGCATGTTGGTCGTCTCAATGCCAATGCCCCCCCTGGCAAGCACGAGGCTCGCATTGGGATCGAGCTCCGTGGCGGTTCCGCCGATTTCGACGTAGTTATTGGGCATGGCGCCGACTCCGGCCCTCGGCGCGAGGTATGTGGGACCGGAGGTGAGCATCTGTGTGTAGAGCCCGTTGGGCACCGGATAATAGGTGCTTAACCGGACATCCTGGGTGCTGGAGATGCTCCGAGGGAAAACCAGTATCATCGCCATGGCTATAAATGCGACAAGGACGCGCGGTGGCACATTGATATTAATCTTGAGACTGTTATTAGGTCCCATTATTTTGACAGCAAAGCACCGCTCCGGTCGCTCCGCCTCCAGCCGGCCAATTAAGGAATATCGGCGCACACGCCGCATCCCATGCCGTTCCCGACGAATCCAAGCTATTCTGCACAAGAGCCCCGCCAAAACACGATCCGCCCCCGCTGACGGCGGAATAGCCGTGTGGGCATTGGACGGGCGTAAAAGAGAAACCCTCCCCGATGGGCTGAGTCACCCATTGGCAATTCGCCAGCACATTGGCCGTGCCCTGGGCTCCTGTGTAGTTGAAAGCCCGTGCTTCAACGGCGCCATTCATTGTCGTTTGGCTGTTACTATTCATCATCGTGAGCGTCGAATAATTATTGAGCGGCACGGAATTATTTGCTTGTCGCACCCAAAGAGCATCCCCGTTGTAATTAGTGGACCCATTGGCCGCCGCGCCGAAGCTGATGGCGTCCGTCGCGTATATCTCCATTCTGTTGGTCCAGCGGTTAATCTGTCCCATTGCGCCATTGGCATTGTCGAGGTGAATTTGCGCCTGGCCGCCGGGGACTTGAGACCCGATATGAAGGCCGTTGACGGCCGGATTGGTCGTTCCAATGCCCATGTTGCCGTTGACCATGAGTTCGGGCGGGGTAGCGCCTGGTTGCTGGATAGCCCCCGCCTGGACAATGCCCCCCGCCGTGGCCGCTAGATAGACATTATGATTGACGAGCAACTGCCGGTAGGCGCCGGAAGGCGCGGGGTAAAAGACAGTCAACTGCACTTGTTCGAGACTGCATAGATCCTCTGCCGTCGCGAAAAAGACCGCGCTTCCCAATAAAATGATCCAGAAACGGCGCGGTGCCCTCAACTCCAGATGAATCTTCAGGCCTCGTGTCATTGTTGACAGTTATAGGGTTGATCCCAGGCGCCTGCACATTGAACGGTGTATCCCGTGGGCGCCTGCCCATTCACCCCGGAAAACATATATGCCATCGGGAAGTCAGTGTAGCTGCCACAGCCGCCGCCGCCGCTCACGACGGCCTGAGCGGCCCCGCCGCCCCAATAACAGTTGTTGGGCACATTGCCCGTGACCCCTCCGTAGGGGCCGGTATCGTTATAGTTGAGATTATTGCCGCCCGAGATCATTTGGGAAATTTGAGAAACACCTGTTATCAGCAACGTGGGGTCGCTTCCCGTATTTGAATACAGAATCGAATCAGAGTGCAAGTTATTGCCGCCAATGGCGACCTGATCCGTGGCCCAAAGCTGCAATTGATTTTGCCAACGATTGATTTGGCCGGCGGAGCCATTGCTGTTATCAAGTTCGATTTGGGCTTGGCCGCCCGAAATGTACGGCCCGATGCGCAACCCGCCGCCGGCGCCCGGCTGGTTGGGCGCGAAATAGTAGCTTGTCGCGTTCTGATCGGTGCCGCCTCCCGCCGAGACGCCGACCCCTACGTTGCCGCTTGCGACCACAAGGGCGGCATTATTGCCGACGGTTCCCGTCGGCGTCCCGGAGCCGCCGGGAGAGCCGATCTCGACGAAGCTGCCGGCGCCCGCGCCGGTCGTCGCGAAATAGGCGTTCCCGGAGGTCATGAGCTGCTGGTAGATCCCGGACGGCGCGGGGAAATAGGTGTTGAGCTGGACGTCCTCCAGCTGGCTTCCGGCCTCCGGAGCAAGAAGGGCGAAGAGCGCCCCCGCGACGAGAAAACGCCGGGCCCACGGCGATAACTTGGGAGCGCGCCAATCGCTCAGGTCGACGACGATGTTGAGTTCGCGGGACATCGCAAGGGACTCCGCCCGGTCTTCCACCGAGGACTATACCGGGGGTCTCGGCCTTTGTCAAGCGATGCTTGCCGAAAATTTACTTCAGAAATTGGCATAATTGAGCCGGCGAGCCATGAAGTCCTCCGAAGCCTATCTCGTTCTCGCGCGCAAATACCGCCCCTCCGATTTCGGGTCGGTGCTGGGTCAGCCCCAGGCGGCGGGGCTGCTCCAAAACGCGGTCGCCCAGAAGCGCGTCGCCCATGCCTATCTCTTCACGGGGCCCCGCGGCGTGGGCAAGACCACCGTCGCGCGCATTCTCGCCAAGGCCTTGAACTGCGCCCAGGGGCCGACGCCCGAGCCCTGCGGGCAATGCCCCTCCTGCGCCGAGATCGCCTCTTCTTCAAGCTTGGACGTGCTCGAGATGGACGCGGCCTCCCACACCGGGGTCGACAATATCCGCGAGGTGATCATCGACACGGTCCGGCTCCTGCCCAGCCGCGACCGGCACAAAATCTTCATCATCGACGAGGCGCACATGCTCTCGCAGGCGGCCTTCAACGCGCTCCTTAAGACCCTCGAGGAGCCGCCGTCCCACGTCGTCTTCATCCTGGCGACGACCGAGGCCTCGAAGATCCCCGCGACGATCGGCTCGCGCTGCCAGCGCCTGCGCTTCAAGCCCATCTCCCCCGAGGCCCTCGCCCGGTGCCTCTCGGACGTGGCGAAAAAGGAAGGCCTCAAGGCCGAACCGGCGGCTCTCTCCGTCATCGCCCGGGCCGCGGAGGGCTCGCTCCGGGACGCCCTGGGGCTGCTCGACCAGGCGCGATCCTTTTGCGAGGATGCCGTCTCCGCGGACGGGGTGCGGGAGATGATGGGCTATCTCGGCCACGAGACGCTCGCGAGCCTCGCCTCGGCGCTTTTAAAGCGCGACGCCCGCGCCCTGGCCGAGCAGTTGCGAAGGGCCTACGAGGACGGCGCCGAGCCCGCCCAGGTGCTGCGGGAATTGCGCTCGCTCGTTGAGGACCTTTATCTTCAAAAGATCGGAGCGAAATATGGTGACACCATACCTATTTCCGTTCCAGCCGGCGTCGAAATCAGTATGGTGTCACCCTATTTTCTTGCATTCATCCTGCGCAAGCTCAACGCGGCGCTCTCGGAGCTTCGCTTCGGCGACTCCCCTCGTCTCGTTCTCGACCTGGCGCTCTTCGGCGCCCTGGAGGGGGGACTGGACGTCGAAGGCTGGGTCGCCCGGCTGGAAGCGCTCGAAAAGGGGTCCGGGGGCAGGGGTCAGGAGTCAGAAGAGAGCAAGGCGGAAGAGGCGGCGGCCCAATCTTCCACCCTACAACCGCCGCCCCCGGACCCCGGACCCCCGACCCCTGGCGACGAGGCGAGCCTCCTAGCTCGTCTCGTCGCCGCGGTCGCTCCAGACAAGGCAAGCCTCTCCCACGCGCTTGCGGGAGCCACGATGATCACGCGCGGCGGGGACTGCCGGATTGTCTTCTCGAGAAGCTTCGATTTTGAGCAAGCCAAGAGAAACCAAGGCATCCTCGCGGAGCGGATTTCCTCCCTCGCGGGCAGGCCCGTTTCGTTGACCCTTGAACAGGGCCGAGGGCCGATGGAAAGCAAGACCGGAGAAGCCCCTCGCCATACCCCGGCTCCCTCCTCCTCGGCGCCGAGCCCCGATCCCTCGCCCCCGGCCCCCGATGTGAACGATCCCGCCATGAAAGAAGCGCTGCGGGTGTTCGGAGGAAGCCTGAAGGTGACTAAAAAATCATCATGAGAGCCCTCCAGCGCCTCCATCAAAGCCTCAAGTCCCTTCCGGGGATCGGCCCCAAGCAGGCGGAGCGCCTGGCGCTGTTTCTTTTGCGCTCCGAAAGCCGCGCGGAGGAGCTTCTGGAATCGCTCGCGGCCGCGCGGAGGGAAATCCGTCTCTGCCCTGAATGCTGGAACCTGACGGACCGCCCTCTTTGCCGTCTCTGCTCGGACTCAAGCCGCGACCGGAAGCTTCTCTGCGTCGTCTCCGAGCCCCAGGACGCGGCCGCGATCGAGCGGGCGGGCTTTCGCGGCCTCTTCCACGTGCTTCACGGCAGCCTGTCCCCCTTAGACGGCGTCGGCCCCGAGCGCCTGCGCTTGAAGGAACTCGTCTCGCGCGTCGAACGCCTGGCCGGGACGCTAAGTGAGGTCATTTTGGCCACAAATCCCGACACCGAGGGGGAGACGACCGCCCTGTACGTCTCGGGGCTGCTGCGCCCCCTGGGGCCGGCGCGCATCAGCCGGATCGCCCGGGGCGTGCCGTTGGGCGGCGACCTCAATTACATGGACGAGGAGACGCTCTCCTGGGCCCTTTCCGGGCGCAGGGACTACGAGGCCGGCAAGACATCGTGAGATACGAAAGCGCCCTCGAGGCGATCGGCCGCACCCCGCTCATCCGCCTCAACCGCATGGCCCGGGGCTTGAAGCCCGCCGTCTACGTCAAAGCCGAGTATTTCAATCCCGGCGGCTCCGTCAAGGACCGCATCGGCGTCGCCATGATCGAGGACGCGGAGCGCCGCGGGCTCTTGAAGCCCGGCGGCGTCATCATCGAGGGAACCAGCGGCAACACCGGCATCGGGCTTGCTCTCGCGGCGGCGCTCAAGGGCTACCGCATCGTCTTTACGATCACGGACAAGCAGTCGCGGGAAAAGATCAACCTCCTCAAGGCCCTGGGCGCGGAGGTCGTCGTCTGCCCGACGGCGGTGGAGCCGGAGGACCCGCGCAGCTACTATTCGGCGGCCTCGGAACTCGCGAGGACGATCCCCAACGCTTACTACCCCAATCAGTACGCCAACCCCGAGAACCCGCGGGCGCATTACCTCGCGACCGGCCCCGAGATTTGGGAGGATTCCGGAGGCCGGGTCACCCATTTCGTCGCCGGCATGGGGACCGGCGGCACGATCTCGGGCGTGGGGAAGTTCCTCAAGGAAAAAAACCCGAGGGTCAAGATCGTCGGCGCGGACCCGATCGGCTCCCTTTACCACGAGAAGTGGAAGCACGGCCGCGTGGGCAAGGCCCATCCCTACGCGATCGAGGGCATCGGCGAAGACATGTTCCCGAAGACGATGGACCTGGGCGTCTTGGACGAGGTCATCCAGACGCCGGACAAGGAGGCCTTCCAGACGACGCGGGAACTGGCGCGCTCGGAGGGCCTCTTCGCCGGAGGCTCCTCCGGAGCGGCGGTCTGGGCGGGTCTCAAGCTCGCGCGGGGCCTCGGCGCCGGTGATTTCGTCGTCATCCTCCTTCCCGACACCGGCATGCGCTACCTCTCCAAGATTTATAACGACGACTGGATGCGGGAAAACGGCTACGCCGAGGACGCGGGCACGGCCGCCATCCATGTGATCGCCACGGCCGAGGACGCCGCGAGGATTGTGGCCAATTTGGCCTCAACCTTGGGCCAGGCCGCCGCGAATCCGTGATCTCTGCTTCGATGCCGTCCTTGCTCCTCTTGATCGCCCTGACGGCCCCGCTCGCGGCCCAGGACGCGAGTTCCGGCGCCGCCCCCGCCTCCGAAATCATGGGCGCCGATTCAACGACCATCGAGGTCGCGGCTCCCGGAATTCCCGCGGTCCTCTCCCAAGGCGCCGTCTCCCCGGCCCTGGGCCTCGCCGAGTGGAGCTTCCTGAGCGGCCAGGCCGACAAGGCCCGGGGGGACGCCCTTCCCGCCGTCATCGCGCGCATCGACCTTTTCACCTTGGAATACCCCCAACTGCGCGAAGCCGCGGACGCCCAGTGGCTCCTCGCCAAGCTCTCGCTGCGGGCCGGGGACGACGCCTCCGCCATGACGGCCCTGGCGAGAATACTCCACGAGCATCCGGACTCAAACCATGCCCAGGAGGCCCGTGCCCTCTTTCTCGAGCTGGGACGAGAAGCCCTGAGCCGCAAGCTCCTCAGGAGCGCCCAGAGCCTGGCCTTTCCCAAGACAACGAAGGGCTCCGAGGCGGATCGGATGGCGGGGCTCGTGACGGCCCTCGGGAAAAGCCGCGCGGCCGCCTTTTTCTCGAAGTCGGCGCTCGAGCTCGCCCGCAGGTTCCGGGAGAGGTTCCCCAACGACGCCGGGATGCCCGCCATCGTCGAGGCCGCGGCCAAGCTCGAGGAGGCGGCCCAACGCTATCCCGCGGCGGAGCTCGACTACCGGGAAATCACGAGCGTTTTCCCCGACAGCCGCCAAGCCCCCAACGCCTATTTGGGGATCGCCCGCATCTTGTCGCGCCCCCACTCCTGGGCCTGGCGGATCTTCCACGGTGACGCCTTTCACCAGGATTGCGCCAAGGCCGTCAGCGCTCTTGATGATCTCATCCGGAAATACCCGGAGCGCAAGGACCTGACGTTGACGGCGCTCGAGCAGGAGGCCTCCCTCTTCGGCCGCCGGCTGGGCCAATACCAAAGCGCGATCGACACGGACGGCAAGATCGCCGACCTGTTCCCCGGGAGCCCCGCGGGGCTCTCCGCCTTGAAGGACGCGGCCGATCTCGCCCACGGCGAACTCAAGGACTACGCGCTCGAGGTCCAGCTGCGCCGGCGCATCGTCGACGGATATCCCGCCCCGGACGCCCCCGCCCAACTCATCAAGATCGCCAAGGTCGAAAAGGATAACTTAGGCGACCCGACGAAGGCCATGGAAGTCTGCGAGGAAGTCGCCGACAAGTACCCGAGGACGAACTCCGCCAGGGCCGCCAGGCGCATGATCCGCCAACTGGCCTCGTCGAAGTCCAAGGGGGCGGGCGGCGACGCTCGGGGGCCGGCCGACGCCAAGCCCTGATGCGATGAAATTCGACACGCTGGCCGTCCACGCCGGGCAATCCCCGGACCCCGCGACGGGAGCCATCATGACGCCGGTCTACCTCACCTCGACCTACGTCCAGCAAGCGCCGGAGAAGCACAAGGGCTTCGACTATTCTCGAAGCGCCCACCCCACGCGCCTGGCGCTCGAGGGGAATCTCGCCGCTCTCGAGGGAGGGCGCTTCGGCGTCTGCTTCGCCTCGGGCGTTGCCGCGATTTCATCCGTCATCCAAACCCTTTCCCCCGGCGACCACGTGATCTGCGGCCGGGACGTCTACGGCGGGACCTATCGGCTCTTCAAGCGCCACTTCGAGCGCTTCGGCATCCGCTTCAGCTTCGTGGAGACCTCGGATCCGGCCGCGGTGGAGCGGGAATTCCTCCCGGAGACGAAATTCATCTGGATCGAGACGCCGAGCAACCCGCTTCTGCGCATCACCGACATCAAGGCCGTCAGCGGCCTGGCGAGCCGCCGCGGCGCCCGGGTCGCGGTGGACAACACCTTCGCGAGCCCCGCTCTCCAGAACCCCTTGGCGCTCGGCGCGCATGCCGTCGTTCACTCGACGACGAAATACCTGGGCGGGCACTCGGACGTGATCGGCGGCTGCGTCGTGACGAACGACGAGGCCCTCCACGAGCGGCTCCGCTTCGTCCAGAACTCGCTCGGAGCCGTCCCGGGCCCCATGGACTGCTTTTTGGTCCTGCGCGGGACGAAGACCCTCTCCCTGCGCATGAAGCGGCACTGCGAGAACGCCGCGGCCCTCGCCGAACGGCTCTTCAGGCATCCGGATGTCGCGTCGGTCAACTACCCCGGCCTCCCCAAGCACCCCGGGCATTCGGTCGCGAAGTCCCAGATGTCGGGCTACGGCGGCATGATCTCCTTTGAGCTCCGGGGCGGCCTCGAGCGCGCCGTGAAGATGGTCTCCAGCACCAAGATATTTTCCCTGGCCGAAAGCCTGGGCGGGGTCGAATCCCTCGTAAGCCACCCGGCCAGCATGACGCACGGTTCGATTCCCCGGGAGGAGCGCCTCAAATCCGGGCTTTCGGACGGGCTCATCCGGCTCTCGGTCGGCATCGAGGACGTCGGCGACCTCGCCCAGGACATCGAGGCGGCGATCGCCGCGAGCCGGTGACTCCGCCGCCGATGCCGCGCCGTCCGGGGGCCCGGCGGGGCTCCCGCCTCCGCGGGGATGACGGGAACCTCCCCGCGGACGTCCTGGCCAAGCTCTACGAGGCCCGCTTTGGGACGCCGCCGCGCTCGATCGCCGCCCTGGCGGGGGACGACTCGGCGTCGGCGCGCAGGATCTACCGGCTCTCCGGGGACGCCCTCTCGTCGATCGGCGTCGTCAACGATGATCTCGCCGAGAACCGCGCCTTCCTCTCGTTTTCCAAGCACTTCAGGAAAGCAGGCCTCCCCGTTCCCGAAATTTACGCCGAGGACTCTTTGAAGGGCGCCTATCTCGAGGAGGACCTGGGCGATCAGACGCTCCTGGGCCTCCTGCAGGCTTCGCGCCGTGGCTCCAAGATCGGAGAATCCGCCCTTCAAGTTTACCGCCGCGCCGTCGCCATCCTGCCCCGCTTCCAAATCACGGCGGGGCGCGGCGTCGATATCCGGGTCTGCTGGCCGCGCGCCGAATTCGACCGCCAGTCCATCCTCTGGGACCTCAACTATTTCAAATACTATTTCCTCCGCCTCGGCGGCTTCCTCTTCGACGAGCAGCGGCTCGAGGAGGATTTCGCGCGCTTCGCCTCCCATCTCCTGGAGGCCGACCGGAGCTATTTTCTCTACCGCGACTTCCAGTCGCGCAACATCATGGTGCGCTCGGGGGATCCCTGGTTCATCGACTACCAAGGGGGCCGGCGCGGCGCCCTCCAGTACGACGTCGCCTCGCTGCTCTACGACGCCAAGGCCGATCTTCCCGAGCCGGCGCGCAAGGATCTCCTCGAGGCCTATCTCCGCCAAGCCCGCAAGATCGGCCGCGTCTCCCGGGAAAAATTCCTGCGCCACTACCCGGGCTACGTTTATGTCCGCATCTTCCAGGCCCTAGGCACCTACGGGCTGAGGGGATTTTTCGAGCGCAAGCCTCTTTTCCTCCAAAGCATCCCCTATGCCATGCGCAATATCGAGGTTCTCCTCAGAGAGCGCGGCTTCCCGGTCGAGGCCCCGGAGCTCGTCCGCGTCCTGAAGATGCTGGTCGCCTCGCCCAGGCTCCGGCTCTTCGGCAACGCAAGCCTCGAGCTCACCGTGCGCGTCCAGAGCTTCTCCTATAAGCGCGGCATCCCCGCCGACGACCGCGGCCATGGCGGAGGCTTCGTTTTCGACTGCCGCGCTCTTCCCAACCCGGGGAGGCTCGCGCGCTACGCGGAACGGACGGGCCGGGACCGTCCCGTCGCGTCCTATCTTTCGCGACAGCCCCGCGTCCGGCGCTTCCTGCGCCGCGCCGAGGAGATGGTCGCCGACAGCGCGAGGAACTACCGGGGCCGCAATTTCACCGACCTTTCGGTCGCCTTCGGCTGCACCGGAGGGCGGCATCGCTCCGTCTACTGCGCCGAGGCCCTGGCGTCCTTTTTGCGCAAGACGCTGCATGTCCCCGTCGAGATCGAGCATCGCGACCTTTAAGACGCGCATGAAAGCGATGATCCTGGCGGCGGGCCGCGGCGCGCGCCTGCGTCCGCTCACCGATCGCGTCCCCAAGGCCTTGATCAAGGTCGGCGGCGTCCCGATGGTTGAAATTGTCATCAAGCGCCTCGTCGCCGCGGGCGTCACGGGCGCGGCGGTCAACCTGTGGCACTTGGGCGATCAAGTCGAGGCTTTTATAAAGGAAAGGAAAGGCTTCGGCATCGACGTGCGGTTCTTCCGCGAGGAGCCCCTGCTCGACACCGGCGGCGGCATCAAGAACGCGGCGGGCTTCCTCGCCGACTCCGAGCCCTTCTTCGTCCACAATGCCGACGTCTTAAGCGAGATCGATCTGAACGCCCTGTATCGCGCCCACGGGAAATCCGGAGCGCTCGCGACTCTCGCCGTCTCGGACCGCCCGGGCCCTCGCAGGCTGCTTTTCGACGGCGAAGGAAGGCTCATCGGCCGGGAGGAGGCCGGGCGAGTTTTGCCGCGCGGGACGCGGGCGATGGCTTTCAACGGGATTCACGTCTTGAGTCCGGAGATATTCACCAAAATGACCGAGACCGGCGTTTTTTCCATCATCACGAGCTATCTGCGCTTGGCGAAGGAAGGCGAAAAACTGCTCGCTTACGACGCGGGCGCCGCGCGTTGGCTCGACATCGGGACCCCCGAGTCGCTTGAGAAAGCCTGCGCGGAGTGGGGAAAAACCCGACGGAGCCCTTACCAGAATTTAACTTGACCTGGTGACTTCGGCGATATAGACTCTTTTCGCAATCATCGCAAGCCAAGGCGGCAAGCAAGGAGGAGTCTGATGATTCAAATGATCCGCTCCAAGGTTTTCGGATACGCCGCGATGTCGGGCGTGACTCTTCTTTTAGCGAATGCCCTCGCCTCCGCGGTTGAACCGCAAAGCCCTGATGGCACGACGGGGCAGTCCTCGCGGGTCCAGGTTTCAAGCGGAACGCTTTATCAGATGACCCCGGCCCAGGCGGCGAATGCCTTCAGCCAGCTCCGTTCGGCATTGAGCGCGCCGAATAACATCAACTCCTCCGGAGGAAGCGGCTCGGCAGACAGCAATGCCGGCTCATCCTCGGGCGTATCTCCTGGAGGCGGCCTACATTGTCCCGCCGGTTGGATCGTCGCCGGCAACCGATGCATGCCGAACCCCGGAGGACCGGTCCCCATTCCCCCGCCGACGGCGGGCGGTGGCTCCGGTTCATCCTCGGGCGGCTCTTCTGGAGGCGGCCTGCCTTGTCCCGGCGGCTGGAGTGTCGTCGGCAATAACTGCGTCCCAGGTCCAGGAGCGGGAGCGAATTCTCCCTGCCCCCCCGGCGAGATCGCTGTTTCAAGGCCCATAGAACCTTTGGGACTTGGGCTAATGGGTGCCGCATCTACTGTTGCGCAAAAGCTGTTGTCCCATGTTCAATGTATCCCTGCGCCAACTCCGCCGATGGTCTGCCCTGGCGGCGGCACCCCCATTCCTGACCCGGCGATGGCAGCTACCCTCGCCTCTCAATGGTCGGTATCCGAGCATTGGGTTTGTCCTCCAATCGGAATTGGGTCATGGTGTCCCCATATCGTGGGCCCCATCTATCCCACCAACCACACATCTTGGTTCATACGGCGCCAGGCACAACTCGTAATGGGAAGTTGCCTCCCAGGAGCTTTCGGGGGGCCTATTGGCGGCGCGATGGACAACGCGGTAGCGAGTTCTCCAATGTCCTCCCCGCTACCCCATACCCAGCCCTCCTCCTTCCCGCAACCCTTCGAGTGGTGTTCGCAACGCGGTTTGAACGGCAGCTATTGGGGCTCTCAACAATTGGTTCCGTGCCGGCCTGGGGAACACGGAGCTTACTTCCCGGCCTTCCCGGTCTTCCCGTTGCCGCCTAGCGGCAGTTCTCAGGCAAGCGGCATTACGGGAATCTTCGGCGGTCTCTTCAGCTCGGCGTCGAGTGATTTGAGCGCGGCGCGTAACGACATCGTCCAGGGCGGCACCTCGGCCAGATCCGCGATCGTCAATTTCTTTTCCGGCTTATAAGCCCGCCGCGCCGCAGACCCTGTCAAGTTGATCGCGACGATGTTGTCCGCGGACGTCACGGGCGCGGCGGGCTTCCTCGCCGGCCGCGAGGAGGCCGGAGGGGTTTTGCCGCGCGGGACGCGGGCGCCGCGCGTTGGCTCGACATCGGGACCCCCGAGGCGCTCGATCGCGCGCGAGAAGACTGGGGAAGAGCCGATTTGTAGGCCGCCGAGCCGACTTCGAAGTTCGAGATGAACCAGTGGCCGCCGCGCTTGACCAGTCCGACGTTGATCCTCGCCGGGGCCTTCTCAAAATCGGCGCGGCAGGCATAGCGAGCCGAAATCATCCAAAATCCGCTCTTTCCCAAGGCCAACGCCGCCCCGCCCTGGCAGCCCTGAAGGGCCTTGAGCGGCCCGAGATTCCTTTGGGCGGCGCTAAAGGTCGCATCGATCCTGTCGATGGGAACGGTTTTGAGGAATTCCAGAGTCGCGCGGGATTCAAGCTCTTCGGAACTCCAGCGCGCCACAATCGCGGGGAGGGTGGACTCGACAAAGACCTTGCCGCGAGAGCCCTCGATGCCCACGAGCATTTCGGCGACGGCGGCTCCCGCGACAACCGCGACAGGGATAAGCGCCAGTCTTTTGGCCAGTTTATGCGGCCGCATGGAGATGGAGATAGATATTTCGATTCCAAGAGGGAGGCCGGGCGCATTAATTATAGGAATTCTCGTGGTATGGCAGGTCAGTCAGTCTTGTCTTACCGTTCCTTTAACCAAGATTTAATTCGCCTATTATTGAATTCCGCCGAACTCACCAGCTATAGTCCGAGCATGACCAAGCAGGGACCCCCGCGAAGCGGGTCTGCGCGGGAATGGTTGGAGCGGAGGTGTAACCCATGATGCAAACGCCACTCCTAAAGAGGACTGCCTTGTTTGTCGCGATCATGGTCGTCGGCGCGGCCATCCCGGGGGAAGTGCCCGCTGTAATAATAAGAGGGCCTGGGGGAGGCGGAGGCGGTGGTGGTGGAGGCGGCGGTGGTGGTGGAGGCGGTGGTGGTGGAGGCGGCGGCGCCGTCGTGGCGACGGCTTACAACTTGACGCTCACTCCAGCCCAGCAGGCTCAATCGATCTATACCGGTCTTGCCGTGTCCGCTTACGCGAACCAACAACTCCTTCTGACGGCGCCCGCGGTCACTGATCCGCCTTCGACGGGATGCAGCATTTATTCGAGCCCTCTTTCCGGGTTGAAAATCTATTCCGCCTTGACAAACCCGGCCATGCAAGGCGGCGGCGCGGACATCCTAAACCTCGTCTCCTCAATTCCGGATATGCCGGAGGGCGTCGGCATCGCGGCCATCGCTGGAGCAACCATCGTCGGCTATGAGAATGGGGGGGTGGGGGGCGCCTTGCTCGGAGCCTCTACATCCGCCGGCCCTTACGTGGTGTCTCTCTATATAGCGGGAGATGGGGCCATGGCGGGCCCTTTGGGTTTAGCCATCGGCCTCGGCGTTGATTTCGGCATCAATGTCGCCGAATCGAAACCTCCATTTTGCACGTCCGGGTCTCTCCCCAACGTATCCGTCAGCGGCAGTTGCCTTGAAAATGCCGGATGGGAAACCATTAATTCCATCGTTCAGCCTCTCGAAAGCCTGGATTCCTATCTTGCCCCGGCAGTTTCGTGCATGGCGAGTTCGATCTACGCAAACGCGAGCAGCCTTATCGGCGCCATCGAGTAAATTAATCCAAGCAAGCTTACTGCGAATTGCCCAAAATTTATAAATTATAGGGACATCAGTGATGTTGACATGGCTACCCACGTCAACCTGACCATCGACTTGCGTCCCACGCCCGCCAAGGTCGGGGTTTTTCTCTTTGCATTTTTTCTATTCGGCCTTATTCCCGAATGCGGAAGCCAGCTCGAGGGCGTCACCCTCAATTCGTATTTCCCCGCCCCAGCAGGGATCTACCGGCAGCTCATGACTTCCGGAGACGCCTATCTGGCCGTCAATGGCAGCGGCAATGGCTTCGTCGAGGTGGGCGGCGCGGACGGAAGCGCCTCGGGGGCCATGCTGGTCGTGCGCAACGGCAATGTCGGCATCGGCACCCCTTATACCGGCCCCGGAGTCCCCAGTTATTATTTCACTCAGCCCGGAGCGGGCGGCTTGCGCGTCGGCCCGAACTATCCGACAGGCTCCGGATCGGCGCAAATCGAGATCGACGAAGTGAACACCACTTTAACCAACGCCTCCTATCCCAAAGGCGTCTCCTATCCCCAGGCGGGGCAGATCAACCGCATCAACGGCTCCGGCGAACTGCAACTCTGGTCGACATATAAGGTGTCGCTGGGCGCCGGAGCTCCCTACAGTGATACCGTCCATTTTACCGGCGCCCTGACGCCGGCAGGCAACACCCTCGGCGTGATGGTGGCCTACGGCAGCATGACGGTGAGCGGACAGATTACGGCCGAAGGCGTCTTTTACACCGATCCGGGAACTCCGTACATGGGCAATGTTCCCTACAATTGCTTTCTTTTTTCGGGCCTGCAATGCCCGCCCCCTCAAAACGGCAGCCAAAATCAAGTCGTCGCCATCGCAGGAGGAGGCCAGTGCGGGACCGGCTATGTCGAGGTCGCAAACGGCCCCGCGGCGGGGCCGCCCAATTCGGGGCCCGGCCAGACCAACAACCCTTCCGGTTACACGCCTCCGAACTCGCTTGTGACCAACACTCTGCCGTCTCAATTCAATGTGCCCACGTTGACTTATCCGACGGCTTGGAATTTTTTATGCGGTGATGTTTTTCAAGGAGGAGCGTACTCGACCCCCTCTCAAACCTGGGTCGAATGCTGCGATCTCTAGAGAACTGGCATGGCGGCGGGAATCCAAATCGACATCGAGCTAGCCGCCCCGTCCTGGGCACCGCGGGCTCTGCTGACGGCGCTTTTGATCCTAGCGGCGGCCGGCGATCTCTGCGGCCTCGAGCAGGTCCAGATGACCGTCTATTTTCCGGCGCCCTCCGGAGCTTACCAGCAGCTCCTCGTCAACCAGAGCGCCTTCCTGGCCGCCAACGCAGCGACCGGCGGCGGCGCCATCGCCGAGGTCGGCGGCATTCTGCCCCCCCAGGATTCATCGATCCGGCTCATGCTCAACAACCCCTCCCAGGGCAATATGTCGATCGGCTCCAACAATCCCTATGCCAGCGGTTCCGGGACTTTCGGGCAGGGCCCCGCGGCGCCTAACGGGTTCGGAGGGACAAATTATGGCGGCCTCTACATCGGGCCAGGGCCTGGCGGCGCGGGCGGAATCCAACAGCCGCAGATTCAGCTCGACGACTCCTCGGGCGGCTCGGGCCAGATCAGCCGATGGCAAAACCAGCTTGAGATTTGGTCGACGGACAAGGTCACCTTCGCCACGCCAGGCGATCCTTTTATCGCCTATGTCGATAACGAGGGTCCCGGTTCGACGCCGGAGCTTTTCTTGCTTTCGAACACCGCCGCCGATTGGTACGGCCCCACGACGGCTCCCTCGATACAGGGCAACCCACGCGCCACCCTGGGCGGCGACACACCGCACTCGTGCTCTTGGTACCACAACACAACTAGTGTGGGATGGAGCGGCGCCGAAGCGACATGTCCGGCCGGCACCGTCATCATGGGAGGAGCAGGGACCTGCCTAGCCGCTGATCTACAGATGAGCTATCCCTATGGCGCCAACAGTTGGGCGATTGTATGCGGCAATGCCGTCTTCCCCGGTTTCCCCGCCTTCAATACGGCATACGCTTACTGCTGTTATTTATAAATGGACCATCCACCGAAAGCCGACGACGCGGCGCGTTGGCGGATGAGTCTTCACCTCTCGGCGCGGACGATCAAGCCTCTGTTGACGGCTCTCCTTTTCCTCGCGCTTCCTCGGACGATCACGAGCACCCAAGACGTTCGCCTGAGCACCTACTACCCTTCCCCCAACGGGCTCTACAACCAGATGCCGACCACCGGCAATACGTATTTGGCCGCGGCCACGGGCTCCTCATCCCCATCCG
>DAHVWT010000045.1 GCA_027327915.1 Elusimicrobiota bacterium | reverse complement strand
CTTTCTTGTCGCGCCTTTGATGAACCCGGCCCCGGATCACTCGCGAGCCAAATATCTTTGGCCGGTCGCCGTCGCCGTCGAGGCGCAACGATGGCTCAAGGCGGCCGAAGGACGGTAACGTCCGCGCCCCGCCGGGCCAACGCCCCTCCCAACGGCCCGGAGGACGCTCGGCCTTCGGCCTGGACCGCGTCCGTCAGTAAGGAAAAGGAAGCATCCGCGCCCACGCGATCGAGGGATAATCGCGGCTCGGCGCGGCTGGGCGCCTGAAATCCGTCGCGGGCGAATGGTAGAACAGCATCACCTTGCGCACGTACGCCGTGATACGGCGCCCCATCTCTCGGCGATAGCGCCAGCGGCGCAGGGAAAGGCGGCGACCGTGGACTTTGCGGCTTGCCAATTCCGAGAAAAAGTTCCGCTTGAGGGCCTTGGGGCCCGCGTAGTAGGACGCGACGATGCGCTGGCGAAGCGCGTACGGCGCCGCCTCATACGGGAGGTCCCTGAGTCCATAGGCGCGCCAAGCGGCCCGGTAAAGTTCGTCGAGATACGCGGTGCCGGCCATGACGTTGTCTTCGGCGCCGTAGAGCTGCCCGGGCGCCATTCCCAGGTCTCTGGCCGTCTTGGGCATGACCTGCATAAGACCCCGGGCACCCTTGGGCGAGAGCGCCCCCGGCCAAAACTGCGATTCCGCCGCGACGATTGCCTTGACGAGTCTCGCGTCTAGGTGATGCAGGTTTGAATAAGCGAGAATCTCATCGTCATAGCGGTCCGTGATTTCGGGATGGGCGAGAAGGGCATGGAAGGTGCGGCGGTACGCCGGCGACTCTTTTAGGACGGAAACAACGGGAGGCAGGCGCAGATGGACGTTGATCCTTTGGGACTTGCTGACATGGGGCGTGACGGGCACGTCGCGGTTTTGATTGGAGATCTCAACGGGATAGCGTCCGCCTCCTATGGCCTTTATAAGGAAGGTCGGTCCTTGGGTTGAGATCGCCCCGCTGGCCACGGAGACAAGCAGTCCCGCGAGGGAACCCCATCCTACCATGAGTCTCATATGCCTTTCGTGTTTTCTCCTAGACCTTCTTGTTAAAGGATAGCCACAATCGATGCTGGATCGGAAGGGCCCTCCGGCCATGGCTGCCCTTCCCCTAAAGTCCCACTCGTTTGGTGGAATGACATGCGTCTCATGGAGCCGTTTCATGATCGCCACCTCCTGCCGCATCATACTGAGATTATACGCCTGACTGAGGAATATGGAGTTATCCATGATGTAAAACCTTCTTAAACCTTTCTTTATGTAAAATAATGACATGAGCGATTCCGGAGCCGCCTGCCGCATTCCCCCTTCCGGCGATGGCGGGAATGACGAAACGATCAAGCGCATTTTCTCCCTCAAAACCGTTGCGGTCGTCGGCTGTTCCCCCAAGCCCGAGAGGCCCAGCCATTATGTGGCCGCCTATCTCAAGGAGCAGGGGTATCGGATCATCCCAGTCAATCCAGGGCACAAGGAGATTCTTGGCGAGACCTGCTACCCCAATTTGTTTTCCATCCCCGAGACGCCGGACGTGGTGGATGTCTTTCGCCGTTCCGAAGAGGTCCTCCCCATCATCCATGAGGCGATCCGGATCAAGGCCAAGGCCCTTTGGCTTCAGGACGGCATCTCTCATCCCGCCGGCGAAGAGGAGGCGCGCAAGGCCGGCCTCCTGGTCGTTTCAAACGACTGCATGATGAGACGCCACTTCCGACTTAAAGGCAAGTAGGGGACGCCGTCATTAAGAGCTTCAAATTCTGGCTTGACCGCGTCTTTTTCCCCGTTCTTCTAGGCGTCGCCCTCTTCAACCAGGTTCGAGGACTCCCCGTGATGTCCGCGTTATGGAGAGATGGGGTGGCGATCGTGGCCCTGGGCTACCTCATCATCTCGCACCAAGCGAAAGAATGGCGCCTGGGACCCGCCTCCGCGCTCGGCATCGCGATTCATATCGTCATTCTGACAACTCTCCCGGATTTCTCGCGCCCTCCGAATGTCCGCGTCCCGTTCTGGTCTCTAGGCGTCGGAGACGCCTACTGCTTAACGGCCCTCGTCTCTTATATGGAGCTGGGGAGGAACATATCCATCATCCCGAGCCTTAAAAATATCGTCTCGGGAGGCCTTTATCGGCTCGTACGTCACCCCATTTACTCTTCCCTCATCCACATGTCGCTCTACACGGCCATCATCTGGCCGAATCCGGTCAATCTCCTTCGCGCCCTCGGGATGTTCATCGGCGCGGCGCTGCGTGTCGGGGACGAGGAGGCCGTGCTCTCTCGCGACCCCGCCTACGCCGAATACCGCCGCAACATCACGGTTCGCTTTTTTCACCCGGCGCTGAGTCTCCCTCTTGTCGCCGTTTTTCTCCACAAAATGATGGCTTCCTGGGCGTTAAATAGAATATAATGCAAAGCGCTCTTGGTAGAACGGTACCGGCGAAATCAAATTCAAAGGAGATTAGCTTCATGTCATGTACGTTTTTAGGGGGGGCGGCGCGGTGAACGTCTCCATGAAGGCCATGCTCGAGGCCGGCGTCCATTTCGGACACCAGACATGGCGCTGGAATCCGAAGATGGAGCGCTTCATCTTCGGCGAGCGCAACAACATCCACATCATCGATCTTCAGAAAACCGTCAAGGAGCTCAAGCGCGTTTACGCCAAGGTCAAGGAGTTCGCCGCCGAGGGCAAGACCTTCCTCTTCGTCGGCACCAAGAAACAGGCCATCGAGTCCGTCAAGGCCGAGGCCCAGCGCTGCGGGGCCTTTTTCATCTCCCAGAAGTGGCTCGGCGGGACCCTCACTAATTTCCAGACGCTGCGTCGTTCGGTCAAGCGCCTGGAGGAGATCGAGAAGTGGAAGACGGACGGCATCCTCGGCGTCATGCCCAAAAAGGAGGCCATGTCCCGCGTCAAGGAGATGGATCGGCTCCAAGCGCTCCTCGCGGGCATCCGGTCGATGGAGAAGCTTCCCGACGTCCTTTTTGTCATCGATCCGGTCGACGAGGAACTCGCCGTGAGCGAGGCCCGCCGCCTCAAGATCCCCATCGTTGCCGTCTGCGACACGGACTGCGACCCGGATCGCATTGATTACCCCATCCCGGGCAACGACGATGCCGCGCGATCGATCAAGATGTTCTGCGGGCTCATCGCCGACGCCATCCTCGAGGGCAAGGCCGCCCGCGAGGCGGCCAAAGCCGGAACGGAGACGGCGGCTCTGGAAGCAGAGATGCTGGCCGGCGCCCCCGCCGCGGAGGGCTCCGAGGAAGCTGCGGGCGATAACGCCGAATCCGCCCCGGAATTCCAAGAGAACGCTCCCGAGCCGGCCGCGCGGGCCGAGGATGCGGCTTAAATGGCGGCCGACGCTCTGACGCGGCAAATCATGGACCTCCGGCAGAAGACCGGGGCCGGCTTCATGGACTGCAAGAAGGCTCTTGCGGAATCCGGGGGGCGCGTCGACGAGGCGCTCGCCTACTTGCGCAAAAAGGGCATCGCCGACGCCGCCAAGCGCGTCGGTCGCGCGGCGGGCGAGGGGCTCGTCGCATACGCCGTTCAAGGCAAGGCTGCGGCGCTCATCGAGCTTAATTGCGAGACCGATTTCGTCGCGAAGAATCAGGAATTTAAGCGCCTGTCCGAGGCGCTCGCATCCGACGCCGCCGCCGGAACGATCGCCGACCCGGAAGCGGCCGCCTCCCGCATCGAGCCCATCCAGCTCGCCATGAAGGAGAATATCCGCCTCCGGCGCCTGGAACGATTCGTCCTCTCCGGCCCCGGGCTTTTGGCCGGATACATCCATCTCGACGGCAAAAAGGGCGCTCTCATCGAGATCAAGGCTCCCTCGGAAGCGGCCGCCGCCTCCGAGGAGATCAAGGGCCTCGCCAAGGAGCTTCTCCTGCAGATCGTCGGCTCCTCCGCCCGATACCTCTCGAAGGAATCCGTGCCCGCCGCCGAGATAGCGCGGGAGCGCGAAATTTTCACCGCGCAGGTCCGCGCGGAGGGCAAGCCCGAGGCGGCCGTCGCCAAGATCGTCGAGGGCAAGATTCAGAAGCTTTTCTACCAGTCCCATTGCCTTCTCGAGCAGATGAGCCTGCGTGACGGAAAAGTGCCGGTGGCGCAATTCGTCGCGGACGCCGCCAAGAAGCTCGGGGGGGCCGTTTCCGTCGCGCGCTTCGCGCGCTATCAGCTGGGGGAGTGACCGGGGCTCATCCCACCGTGGCCACGGTTCCCTATTCAAGAGTCCTCCTCAAGCTGTCGGGAGAGGCCTTCGGCGGAGACGGGGGACGCGGGATCGATTCGTCTTCCCTCGGCCAGTTGGCTTCCGAGATCAAGCAGGCCCATGATCTCGAGGTGGAGATGGGCGTCGTCGTCGGCGGCGGCAACATATGGCGCGGGCTTTCCTGCAAAGGCGAGGCCATCGGCCGGGTGACGGCCGACAACATGGGAATGCTCGCCACCATCATCAACGCCTTGGCCCTTCAGGACGCCCTCGAGGACCTCGGCATCCCGACCCGGGTCCAGACCGCCATCGAGGTGACGAAGCTCGCGGAGCCGTACATCCGACGACGGGCCATCCGCCATCTCGAGAAGGGCCGCCTCGTCATTTTCGCGGGCGGGACCGGGAACCCCTATTTCACGACGGACACGGCCGCCGCCCTCCGGGCGGTGGAAATCGAGGCCGAGGCTCTTCTCAAGGCGACCCAGGTCGACGGCGTCTACACGGACGATCCCCGCGTCAACAAGAAGGCCAAAAAGATTCCCCGCCTCGATTTCATGGAGGCCATCCGGGACCGCCTGAAGGTGATGGATGCGACGGCGCTCACGCTCTGCATGGAAAACAACATGCCCATCGCGGTTTTTGACGCTTCGGTCAAGGGCAACATCGCTCGGGCCGTGAGCGGCGAGAAGGTCGGCACGCTCATCGACAACGGCGAGGCGGCCCCCCGCAAGGCCAAGACGACGGTGGCGGCATGAGCGAAGTCGAATCCTTGCACGCGGTCATCGGAAAGCTCGAAGGCGCCATGTTGGAGCGGCTCCAGAAGCTGGCGAGGGAGTACTCTATTTTGCGCACGGGACGAGCCAACCCCCTGATGCTGGAAAGCGTTAAAATCGATTACTACGGGACCTCGACCCCCCTCAAGCAGGTCGCCGCCATATCAATCCCGGAGGCCCGCGTGTTCGAGGTTCGCCCCTGGGACCCCTCAAGCCTTTCCGAAATCGAAAAGGCCCTGATGAAGGCCGACCTCGGCGCCCAGCCCCAAAACGACGGAAAGCTCATCCGCCTGGCCCTTCCCGCGATGACCGAGGAGCGCCGCAAGGAGATGGTCAAAATCGTGCGCAAGATGGCCGAGGAATTCCGCGTGGCGATTCGCAACGACCGCCACGAGGCCATCGAGAAAATCAAGAAGGCTCTCAAGGCGCGGGAATTGGGCGAGGACGACGCCCGGGATCTCGAGGGGCGCGTCCAGAAAATTACGGATGCCCACATCAGAAAAGTGGACGAGCAAGCGGCTCTCAAAGAAAAGGAAGTCCTTGGGTTGTAACGATCCCGCGACGAAATGCTGCGGAAGGCCACGGAGGACTACGGAAGGCCATTCCGGTCAATCCGCAGCCTTCCGTAGCCCTCTTGTGACCGCCGTTGCAATCTTGACATGTTAGCCATGGCGACGACGCCCCGACAGCCTCGGCCCCTGGACACCGCCAGGGTCCCCAAGCATCTGGCGATCATCATGGACGGGAACGGCCGCTGGGCCAAAAGCCGCGGTCTCCCGCGCATCGCGGGCCACAAAGCCGGCGTCGACGCCGTCAAGACCGTCGTCAAAGCCGCGGCCGAGCTCGGCGTCGAGCATCTGACCCTCTATTCCTTCTCCACCGAAAATTGGCTCCGCCCGCGCCAGGAAGTGGCGGGCCTCATGGGCCTTCTCGCCCAGACCCTCAAGCGGGAGGCCGAGGAACTCGGCCGCAACGGCGTGCGCCTGCGGGCCTTCGGCCGGATCGCGGAGCTTCCCGCCTCGGTGCGCCGGGAGCTCGATCGCGCGATCGACGCCCTCTCGAAGAATACAAAGATCACCCTCAATCTCGCCTTGAACTACGGCGCCCGCCAGGAGATCGTGGACGCCGCTAATCGCCTCATCGCGCAAGGCGCCACGGCCGTCACCGAGAAAAGTCTGGGCGCCGCGCTCTATACGTCTGGGATACCCGATCCGGACCTCGTTATCCGCACCTCCGGCGAACTCCGCCTCTCTAATTTTCTTCTCTGGCAGCTCGCCTACGCGGAGATCTACGTCACCCCTGTTTGCTGGCCCGACTTCGGCAGGACTCATCTGATCGAAGCGATCCGGGACTATCAAGGCCGCGAGCGTCGCTTTGGAGGACTCTAAAACGCTTTTCCCGCGAATTCTGACGGCCGTCGTCCTCGCTCCGGTCGTGATCCTTCTCGTCCACTGGGGGGGCCTCGCCTATTCCCTTTTCGTCGCCGCGCTCTGCGCTCTGGCCCTCTATGAATACGGCGTCCTCCTGACGGTCGGCGGCAGGCCGGTTCAGCGATGGAACACTCTCGCCGCGGGGATGGTCCTCGTCCTTCTCACCATCCTCGGCGCCTCGGCGGGCTTGGCGGCTTTCATCGCTCTCTCGCTTATTCTCGTCCGGGAGCTTCTTTCCTCCGCGCCCTCCCTGGAACGGGCGGCCTCGTCCTTTCTAGGCGCGGCCTTCGCGGGCTGGATGCCGGCCCACCTGGCCTTGATCCGCGACATGCGCCCCCATGGCGAGAGCTTGAGTTTCCTTCTCATAGGCGCCGTCTGGGCCATGGACAGCTCCGCCTATTTCGTCGGCCGCCTGATCGGCCGGCGCCGCCTTTCCCCCCTTGTCTCGCCGAAGAAAACCTGGGAGGGAGGTCTCGGCGGATTTCTGGCCTCCGCGGCAGCCCTCCTGATTTTCTCGCGTCTGCGGCCGGAGGCCCTGCCCTTCCACGACGCCATCGCTCTCTCCCTCCTTATCGGCATCCTGGGCCAGATGTCGGACCTGTCGGAGTCCCTCGTCAAGCGCTGGGCCGGCGCCAAGGATTCGGGGGACATTTTCCCGGGACACGGAGGCATTCTGGATCGCCTGGATTCCTTTATCCTGAGCGCGCCGGCATTCTATTATTGCCTCAGGATGGCGGCTTCATGAAGAAAATCGTCATTCTCGGCTCCACGGGCTCGATCGGCCGCAATGCCCTCGACGTCGTCCGTGCTCACCCCGGCCGCCTCAAGGTGGTGGGCCTTGCCGCGCATTCGAACTCCCAGGTCCTCGCCAAACAAGTCGCCGAATTCCGCCCCCGCTGGGCCTCCCTCTTCGACGCCGCAGCGGGCTCTTCCCTTCGAGAACGCCTGGACGGCTTCTGCCGGGCGCTTCCCCACGGCGTCGAGGGGCTCGTCGACATGAGTTCGCGGGCCGGGGCCGATATGGTCCTGACGAGCCTTGTCGGCGGCGTCGGATTCAGGCCGCTTTTGGCCGCGATCCGGAGCGGCAAGGACGTCGCGATCGCCAACAAGGAGCCCATGGTCATGGCAGGCGCCCAGTTCATGGCGGAAGCGCGCCGGCGCGGGGCGCGCATCCTACCCGTGGATTCGGAACCATCGGCCATCTTTCAATGCCTGGGCGGCCGGCTGGACGCCTCCGGCGCGGTCCGACGAATCTTCCTGACGGCCTCAGGCGGAGCCTTCTACCGGCGCAAGGGCCCCTTGTCGGCGGTGACCGTCGACGAAGCCCTGAGGCATCCGACCTGGAAAATGGGCCGGAAAATCACCATCGATTCGGCGACGCTCATGAACAAGGGCTTCGAGGCCATCGAAATCTCAAACCTTTTCAATCTTCCCCTTTCTAAAATCGAGGTCGTCATCCATCCCCAGTCGATCCTCCATTCGGCCGTTGAGTTCAACGACGGATCGATCATCGCGCAGCTTTCCCATCCCGACATGCGCCTCCCCATCCAGTACGCCATGACCTATCCGGAGCGCCCCCCGTCCGTGGTGCGCCCCCTCGGACTTTCCGAGATGGGGAGACTTGATTTCGAGACCCCCGATCTCAAGCGCTTCCGATGCCTGGCTCTCGCGCTGGAGGCCGGCCGCCAAGGAGGCGCCATGCCGACCGTCCTCAACGCGGCGGACGAGGTCGCGGTGTCGGCCTTCCTCGGCCGCGGCATCCGCTTTACCGACATCCCGCGCGTGGTCGAAAAGACGATGTCGAAGCTCGCACGAAACCCGAAGTCCCCCTCTTTCGACGATGTCATCGAGATCGATGCATGGGCGCGCTCTCAAGCCGCGGAATCCGTACGAGGAATGAGCCGATGAGCCATCTTCTTTCCCTTTTCCAGTCCACCGGCGCCGTCGTCCTGACGCTGGGGCTCGTCATCTTCCTTCACGAGTTCGGCCATTTCATCCTCTGCCGCAGGCTCGGCGTGCGCGTCGAGAGGCTTTCCTTTGGCTTTGGCCCGGAGCTCCTCGGCGTCACCAAGGGACCGACCCGGTACTCCATCTGCGCCATCCCCCTGGGGGGCTACGTCAAGCCCGCCGGGGAGGACGTCGAGTCCGCGACAGGCGCCCCCGACGAGTATTTCAGCCAATCCTGGAAGCGTCGTCTCCTCATCGTGGCGGCGGGCCCCGCGATGAACTATGTCCTCGCCTTCGGGATCTTCAGCGGCTCCGCTTACATCCAGGGCCTTCCCAAACCCTCCACGGAGCCCGTGATCGGCAATCTCGCCGAGGGCTATCCCGCCCAGACCGCGGGGCTTGAGCTCGGAGACCGCATCACCGCCGTGGACGGCGCCGCCGTCGCCACGTGGTCGGAGATGTCGGCGGCGGTTCATGCCCGCGCGGACAAATCCGTCTCGCTGACCTTCAAAAGGAACGGACGCTCGCGCACGATCTCCATACGTCCGCGCAAGGATCCCGCCACGGGCCGAGGCCTCATCGGGATCCTGCCCCAGACACTCTATGATCGCCCGGGGCTGTTGGGCAGCGTCGTCGACGGGGCCCAGGAATGCTGGAGACTGACCGAAATGACCGTCGAGACCATCGCCTCCAAGATCGCCCACCGGCAACGCCCCGACCTCGCCGGTCCCGTCGGGATCGTCCAAATGGTCAGCCGCGCCGCCAAGTCGGGCTTCGGGGATCTCGTCTACCTCATCGGCGTTCTCTCCGTCGCGATCGGGTTTTTCAACATTCTCCCCGTCCCGATCCTGGACGGGGGCCATGCCGCCTTCTATCTCTGGGAAGGCGTTTCCGGCCACAAACCCACCCGCGATCTCGTCGCCAAGGCGAACTCGGTGGGCCTCGCCCTTCTCTTTTCCCTCCTGCTGTTCGCGACCTACAACGACATACGGCGGCTTGCGGCCAGGCCCTCACCCGCCGCCGCGCCGTCCGTCGCGCCCAAAACCCCGTGATGCCGGCCGCCAAGCTTTCCAGCTTTTTTCTCCCCACGTTGCGCGAGGCGCCCTCGGACGCCGACAATGTCTCGGCGAAGCTGATGCTTCGGTCGGGCATGATCCGCAAGGTCGCATCCGGCATCTACGAATGGCTCCCGTTGGGGCTTCGCGTCCTGCGCAAGATCGAGGGGATCATCCGCGAGGAGATGAACGCCATCGGAGGCCAGGAAGTGATCCTCCCCGTGGTCCAGCCCCGGGCCCTTTGGGACGAGACCGCGCGCTGGGGCGTCTACGGCAAGGAGCTCCTGCGGCTCAAGGACAGGAAGGACGGCGAGTTTTGCTTCGCGCCCACGGCCGAGGAGGTCGTCACCGATCTCGTGCGCCGGGAAATCCGCAGCTGGCGCCAACTTCCCCTCATGCTCTACCAGATCGGGCTCAAGTTCCGCGACGAGATCCGCCCCCGCTTCGGCGTCATGCGCTCGCGCGAGTTCCTGATGAAGGACGCCTACTCCTTCCACGCGGGCGAGGAGGACGTCAACCGCTACTACGGCGAGGTCGTCGGCGCCTACAAGAAGATTTTCAATCGTTGCGGCCTCAACTTCAGGCCCGTCGAGGCCCAATCGGGCGCGATCGGCGGAAGCTTCTCGCATGAGTTCATGGTGCTGGCGGAGACGGGAGAGGAGACGATCGTCTCCTGCGCCGATCCCAAGTGCGGCTACGCCGCCAACATCGAACGGGCCGAGGCCTCGCGCCCCGAAGACGCGGGAAGGGGCGCCTCGTCCGCGGACGATCCGAATTTTAAGAAACCGGAGGACATTCGCACTCCCGGCCTGCATACCGTGGAGGAGGTCGCCGACTTCCTCCACGAGTCTCCCAAGCGATTCCTGAAAACCCAGCTCTACGTCCTCCAGGGCAAGCCCGTCATGGCCCTTCTCCGGGGCGACCATCAACTCAACGAGGCCAAGCTCGCCGCGCATCTCGGCGCCCCGGATATCCGCCGGGCCGGCGAGGAGGAGTACGTGAAATTCCTCGGCTGCCCCGTGGGATTCGCGGGGCCGCAGGGCCACCCGGACGTCCCGATCCACGCCGACTTCGCCGCCTTGGGAGTCCTCAACGGCGTGACGGGCGCCAACAAGAACGATTTTCACACCATCCATATCAATAATCCGCGCGATTTCAAAATCGCGGGCTCCGCGGATTTGCGCATGACGACCCCCGACGATCCCTGCCCGCGTTGCGGCGGGAAGATCGAGTGGCACAAGGGGATCGAGGTCGGCCATGCCTTCAAGCTCGGGACCAAGTATTCCCAGGCGATGGGGGCGACCTATCTCGATAAGAGCCAAAATCCCCAGCCGGCCGTCATGGGCTGCTACGGCATCGGCGTCGGCCGCACGGTCGCCGCGGCCATCGAGCAGAACCATGATGCCAACGGCATCCGCTGGCCCGCCGCCATCGCTCCCTTCCACGCGGTCCTCATCGTCCTCGACGAGGCGGAGGACTCCCGCGTGCGAGAGGCCGCGGAGAAGCTCCGCGGCGAACTGCCGCGGGCGGGCCTCGAGATCCTGGAAGACGACCGCGAGGGCTCCCCGGGGGTCAAGTTCAAGGATGCCGATCTCATCGGGATTCCCCTTCGCGTCGTGCTTTCCAAGAAGTCCCTCGACCGCGGGGGCGCCGAGCTCAAGCTTCGTTCGGCCCCCCAACCGGAGATCGCCCCCATCGCCGAATGTCTCCCGCGAAGCCTTTCTCTGCTGGGATTGCCCGCCAAGGAAGCCGCCGCGATAACCCCGGAAGTCTCAAAGCTCTGAAATCAATGGACGATGTCAGCGCGTCGGGGCGCATGACACATTTTCGAGCCCGGTGGTTAGCCGGTGAACGGGTCAAAACTCGAAATAAACGGGCCTGAACGGCTGAAACTCAAACAGAACGGGGCTGAACGGGTCCGAACGGGTATTTTCGCGGCATTTTGATCTTCTTCCTCCTCCTTTTGCTATAATTAGTTCGTCGGTGTTTAAAAGTGGCTGACGGCGCGGCCACTTTTTTTTATGGATATCTTGCGCATTGAAACCCTCTTGGAGCCCCTCATGAAGCAGGAAGGGGCGGAACTCGTGGACGTCCACGTCGGCCGGGACGGCCATCGCCCCCTCATCACCCTTTTTATGGACAAGCCGGGCGGAATCTCCCTCGATGACTGCGCCTATCTTTCGGAGCGAATCGGCAGCCTCTTCGACACGAGCGGCCTTGAAGAGTTCGATCGTCCTTATACCTTGGAGGTTTCCTCTCCGGGGCTGGATCGGGTCGTCAAAAAAGAGGCCGATTTCCGGAGATTCGCGGGCAAGCCCGCCGCCATCGCCCTCAAGAAGGCCCGGGACGGCCGCCATCGCTACCGCGGGATTCTTCGAGGGTTCGAGAACGGGCGCGTCCTCCTTGAGGCGGATGGCCGCCGCGAGGAGTTCGCCCTCGATGAAATAGCCGAGGCGCGGCTCGATCAAAGTTCCGAGGCGCTCAAGGGGATTTAGGCCATGCAACAGGGAAAATCCGAGCTCATCGCGGCTCTCGATCAGCTTGAGAAGGGCAAGGGCATCCGCAAGGATGAGGTCCTCAAGATGATCGAGGGGGCGATGATCAGCTCCTTGCGCAAGCACGTGGGCAAAAACGCCGTCATCGAGGCCTCGATCGATCCTGAAACGGCGGAGTTCAACGCCAACGTGGTCAAGACCGCCGTCGAGGCCGTCCAGGATCCCGAGCTCGAGATATCTCTCCAGGAAGCGCGGCGCCACAAGCCCGACGCCGTCCTTGGGGAGGTCGTGCGGCTTCCCGCTCCAGCGACGGATTTCGCGCGCATCGCGGCCCAAACCGCCAAGCAGGTTCTTTCCCAGAAAATTCGGGAAGTGGAGCGCGACAGCCTTTTCGAGGAATTCAAGTCTCGGGAAGGCCAGATCATCACGGGTTCGGTGCATCGGATGGTCGACCGGACAATCATCGCCGAGATGGGCCGCATCGAGGGAGTCCTGCCGCTGCGCGAGCAGATCCGCCGCGAGCGCTACGCCATCGGCCAATCCCTGCGCGCGGTCGTGCTGCGCGTCGAACGGGGTCACGAAGGCCCGAGGCTCATTCTTTCCCGGGCCGACCCTCTTTTCCTAAGGCGGCTCCTGGAGCTCGAGGTCCCCGAGATACAAGACAAGTCGATCGAGATCGTTGAGATCATCCGCATCCCCGGGCAGCGCGCCAAGGTTCTCCTCAAGACCAACGACCCCAAGATCGACCCCGTGGGGGCCTGCATCGGCGTTCGCGGCGCCCGAATCCGCGGCATCATGGGGGAACTCTCCGGCGAGCGGATCGACCTGATCGCCTACAGCGACAATCCCGAGACGCTCATCGAAAATGCCCTCGCTCCCGCCAAGGTCGCGGCCGTGCGCCTCGTCGACAAGGCGGGACGACGCGCCGAGGCCGTCGTCTCGGACGATCAACTCCCCGCCGCCCTTGGCAAGGAAGGCCAAAACGTGAGCCTGGCCGCGCGGCTTGTCGGCTGGTCAATCGAGATCAAGTCAAAAAGCCAGGCGATTCCACCCCGCCGCGCCGAGCCCGAGACCGCGGAACCGGGGCAGGAACTGCTTTCTCTCGAGGGGGTCGGCCCCAAGACGGCCGAGGCCCTTGTCGAGGCGGGATACGGCGATCCCGCCGCCGTCGCGGCCGCGGATGTCGCCGTCATCGCGAAGGTCAAGGGCATCGGCGACAAAACCGCGGCCAAGATTCTCGCGAGCGCGAAAGAATTCGTCGAAGGGCGCGCCGCGTCCTCCCCCTCCGATCCGGCAGCCGGAGGAGGGCGGGAGGCGATAGATTCTTCCCCGCCCGCCGAAAGGCAGGCTCCCAAAAAGGAAAAGGCAGAACATACCCATGGCTGAAGACAAAAAGAAGAAAACCGCTCCCGACGCTTCCAAAACAAAGCCCGCGGCCAAGAAAACGGCGAAGCCCAAGGAAAAAAAACCGGCGAAATCCGCGAAGTCGGCCAAGACCGGAGACGGCCCCGCCATCCGCAAGCAGGAAGCCGTCGAACGCAAGGAGCGCGAGGCCGGATCCATCGCGCCGCCATCGACCGGGTTGGTGTCCGCATTCGCCTTTTTGAAGCCTTCCAGGGCCAAGGTGGCCTCGCCGGCCATCACGAGGCTGGCGCCCACGACGGGGCTCAAGCCCCTGCCTTCAAAGCCCGTTCCGGCCTCCGCGCCGGCGGCGACTCCCGGCCCGACCGCCGGCGCGACGCCGCAGCCGACGGCTTTTAAGCCGAAGCCCGCCCCCGCTCCGGAGTCCAAGCCGCTGGCCCCGGCGCCCGCCAAGCCCGCGGCGGCGCCCGTCCCCCCGAAGCCGGCTCCTGCGCCTTACAGGCCCCCCGTGGCGGCCCCGGCGACGCCCCAGGCTCCCAAACACGCTCCAGCGAAGCCCCCGACCCAACAACCAGAAAAAAAGCGCGCCGGGGAGCAAGCCCCTGCCGCGCCATCGCTCGCCCCCAAGGCGGCGTCCTCGCCGTCCACCCCGGCCCTCTCGAAGCTTCAGGTATCGAGCATGATCACCATCCGGGAACTCGCGGAGAGGATGAGCGTCAAGCCCAACGACCTCATTAAAAAGCTCATGACGTTGGGCGTCTTCGCCTCGATCAACCAGCGCCTGGAGCCGGAGGCCGCCTCGATCGTCGCCCAAGATTTCGGCTTTGAACTCGAGGTTTCGGGGCTTTACAAGGAAGAGGAGCTCCAGTCGAAGGCCAAGGCCGAGGAGCGGCCCGAGCTTTTAAAGCTCCGCCCTCCGGTCGTCACCATCATGGGCCACGTCGACCACGGGAAAACCACGCTCCTTGACGCCATTCGCCAAAGTCGCGTCGCCGAAGGCGAGGCCGGCGGCATCACCCAGCACATCGGGGCCTATCGCGTCGCGACGCCGAAGGGAGACGTCGTTTTTCTCGACACGCCCGGCCATGAGGCCTTTACGGCCATGCGTTCCCGCGGCGCCAAGGCGACCGATATCGTCGTCCTCGTCGTCTCGGCCGCGGATGGCGTCATGCCTCAAACCCTGGAGGCGATCGACCACGCGAAAGCCGCGGGAGTGCCCATCATGGTGGCCGTCAACAAGGTGGACCTGCCGACGGCCAACCCCCAGAAGATTCGCCAGGAGCTCGCTTCCCACGGGCTGTCTCCCGAGGAGTGGGGCGGCAAGACGATCTTTGCCGACGTCTCGGCCAAGAAAGGAACGGGAATCGACCATCTCCTCGAGATGATCGGCCTCCAAGCGGAGCTTCTCGAGCTCAAGGCCAACCCCGACCGCCCGGCCTCCGGAACGGTGCTCGAGGCGCGTTCGGACCCCAAGCGGGGAAGCGTCGCCACGGTCCTCGTCCAGGCCGGCACGCTTAAAGTCGAGGACGCCTTCGTCGCCGGTCTTTGCCACGGCAAGGTGAAGGCCCTCTTCGACGAATACGGCCGCCGCGTGGATGCCGCCGGGCCCTCGACCCCCGTCGAGATCCTGGGGCTCTCCGGAACGCCGCAGGCGGGCGACCTCTTCAACGTCGTCGCGGGCGGCGAGCGTCAGGCGCGAGAGATCGCGGAGAAGCGCGGCCTCCTGCACCGGGAGCATCTCCTTGCCCATCAAAAGCACGTCAGCCTCCTCAACATCAAGGCTCACGGCGGCAAGGCCAAGGATCTGAGCATCATCCTGAAGGCCGACGTCCAAGGCTCGCTCCAGGCGCTCAAGGATTCCCTGGAGGGCCTCTCGACGTCGGAGTGCCGCGTCCGCATGATCCACGCCGGCCTTGGAAATCTCACGGAATCGGACGTCCTGCTCGCCTCCGCCTCCGACGCGATATGCCTGCTGTTCAGCACGAACCCGGAGCCGCGGGCGACGGAGCTTGCCGAACGGGACGGCGTCGAGGTGCGGCGCTACAGCATCATCTATGATCTGATCGCCGACGTGAAGGCGGGCTTGGAGGGCCTCTTGGAGCCCGAGACCGTCGAGGTCACTCAAGGCAAGGCCGAGATCAAGCAGCTCTTCAAGCTGCGCGACCACTCCGCGGCTGGATGCGTGGTGCGAGACGGAAAAATCTCCCGCTCCGCCTTCGCACGGATCCTTCGCGGCGGCAAGAAGGTGTCAGAGGGCAAGATCGCCAGCCTCAAGCGCTTCAAGGACGATGTCCGCGAGGTTGAGAAAGGACTGGAATGCGGCCTGGTCGTCGAAGGGGCGACCGGGCTCCAAGTCGGCGATCTCGTCGAATG
>DAHVWT010000044.1 GCA_027327915.1 Elusimicrobiota bacterium | reverse complement strand
AGAAACTCCGGGAATATCTTGTTTCGTCTCTGTGGCTTAAATGCCTGCCGCCGCGCGACGGCGCTAATTCCGGATAAGGATCTGCCCGATGGACGACTTGCCGATCCTCAGGCGCATGTTAGGCACGATGCTGCCCGCGCGGATCATCGCCAAAGCGAGGACCGCGTTGAAACGGGATGAATAGGTCGCGCTTTTGGTGAACCCGATTTCGCCTCCCGCGCCGTAGACGGGGGTTCCCGGCCAGGGGATTCCGGTCCCGTCGATCTTGAGCGTGACGAGCCGCCGGTTGACATGCCCCCTGTATTTGATCCGCGCCACGGTTTCCTGGCCCATATAGCAGCCTTTGGTCCAGCTGATGGACTCCTCGAGGTTGGCCTCGAGCGGCAGCGTGTCGGCGTCCACGTCGATTCCGAATATCGGCACGCCCTTCTCGATGCGAATCGGCTCCAGGACGCCGGCGCTGGCCGCCGCGGCTCCGGCCCCTTGGAGGCCGCGGATGAAGGCATCGGCGAGCGTCTGGGCGAGTATGACCCGCAATCCGTCGGGCCTCAGGGTCGGATAGGACAACACAAGAATCTCGCCTCCATTCCAAGAGAGGGAGATGCCGCGGCGCGGGAGAAGAGCCTGGAGCGTCGTTCCCGAGGCGGCCTGGACTGCCGCCAACGATCCAGGCCCCGCGAGGTCGAGGATGGCGAGCCCCCCGGCGGCGTCAAGGAGGGTGCTTTGGCTGAGAGGGATCATCTTCGATATCGCCTTGTCGAAGGCGGGGGCGCCCTCCCTGTCGACGAGGGCCATCAACGATTTGCCGGTATCGCAGATATCCAGGATCGCCTCGATCGTGCCCTTGGGCGAGAGGAGGCACGATGGAGCCCAGGAGACGGGGCTCAACGCCGCGACGTCGGCGGTCACAAGACCCTGCAGGAAGGTTTTAACGTCGGCGCCTTTGAGAACGAAAGGATGAACCGCGCCGTCTCTTCGGATGAAAACAGCGCCCTGGAGAAAAGGATCGCCGCCCGGCGCTTCGGAGTTAGGCTTGGGGTCCATCAGTCGGTCGCGGGTTGATCGAGGTTCTTGCCCATTCTAGCATGAAATTCTTATCCTACTCTTGCTGATGGGCGACGAATTAAAAGGACGATGGGCGTCGTGGTGGCGCAAGCTGACCGGCGCGGGCGCGGAGACCCCCGAGTCCGGCGCCGTCGTGCCGGGGTCCAAAGCCGCGGCCGGAGCCGATGCGTCCGGGTCTTCGATGGCGGCCGTAGAGCCGGAGGGCGGGATAGGGAAGGCCGCGAAGGCGCTTTTTTACCGGAAGTGGAAGGACAAGGCCTTCCTGTCCGAGATTCGAGCCCTGGGCGCCTACATGGTCCGCGACGGCGTCAACATCAAGAATTTCAAGGATGTGAAGGCCTGGCTCGAAAAAAACGAGGAAGGCATCAAGGCGGGCCGATTCAAATCCCCTCCCCCCTCCGCCTCCTCGCATGCGCCGTACGTCAAGACCGGCCCTGACGCGGGCCGCAACGACCCCTGCCCCTGCGGCTCGGGCAAGAAGTTCAAGAAGTGCTGCGGCGCGAAGTAAGGGCGGCTGAGCGATGATCGCACCGGTCAAAATCGGCCAATTCGAGGCTTTTCCCCTCTCGGACGGACGGTTCAAGCTCGACGGGGGCGCCATGTTCGGCGTGGTGCCCAAGCGCCTTTGGAACCGCCACGACCCGGCGGACGAGGAGAACCGCATCGCCCTCAATCTGGGCGTCCTATTGATCCGGACCCCCGGGGGCCGCAACGTCCTCGTGGATGCGGGGCTATCGTCCAAATTCGACCGTCATCGGAAATTCCTGGACGTCTACGCCGTCGAGCGCCCCCGTACCTTGCGCGAGGAGCTGGCGTCGCTGGGAATCCTTCCCCGGGACATCCGTCTCGTCGTCAATACGCATCTGCATTTCGACCATGCCGGCGGCGACACGGAGTTGGGCGAGGACGGCCTTCCCGTTCCTGCTTTCCCCGCCGCGCGCTACTTGATCCAGAAGGAAGAGTGGGAGGACGCGACACATCCCCACGAGCGCAACAAGGCGAGCTATATGGACGAGAACTATTCCGTCCTCGAGGACCGCGGGCTCTTGGATCTCGTGAGCGGTGAGTATGAGATCGAGCCGGGACTTTCCGTCATTCGCTCCGGCGGGCATACGCGGGGCCACCAGGTGGTCAAGATATCGTCGGAGGGCGAGACCGCGGTTTTCCTGGGCGATCTGATCCCGACGGGATCGCATCTGCCGCTCCCCTACATCATGGGCTACGATCTTTTCCCTCTGGGGACCCTGGAGGCGAAACGCGCCCTCCTCAAGCAGGCGCTCGCGGAGGATTGGACCCTGATCTTCCAGCACGACGTGAAACGCCGCGCCTGCAAGCTTGGCTTCAAGGATGGACGCTATTACGCCAAGTCCGACGCCCCCGAGGCGTCTCGCGCCGGTTGACGGCGGACCTTAAAAATCTGGAGCGGGCGAGCGGAATCGAACCGCCGTCTTATCCTTGGCAAGGACACGTTCTACCATTGAACCACGCCCGCGTGTCGCAACGGCCGTTCATTATATAAAAATAACTCACCAAAGCTCCGGCGGCGCCGGCACGCGCCGCGCCTGGACGGCCTGAGCGGCTGTGGAGACGGCTTCGATCATCGCGCGGCGGCCCTGGATGCGGAAACGGACGGCGCAGTCGAGGAATTTCGCCTCGTGAATTTTGCCGGGGTCGAGCTGCGAACGGTCGCGGGGATTGCGGGGATCGTGAGCGAGGGACTGCCGGATGATCTGGCCCAGGGCCGGCCTGCCGTCTCGCTCGAGCCCTCGGAGCTGGGCCTTGGCCGGCGCCGAGAACGTCACCGCCAGCCGGCGTCGCGAGGCAAGGCGAATCCATCCGGTCTTGGCGCCGAGGATCGCGTCGGAGTCGGGCAGGTAGGGCTTGATGTCGATCACCGGGGTGCCGTCCGCGAGGTCCAGTCCCGAAAGATAAAGGGTCCCCCCTTCGACCTTGTCGAGCCGCGCCAGCGACAGGCCGATGGGGCTCGGCCGATGAGGCGATCGGGTGGCGAAGACCCCGACGGCTTTTCCTTGAAGCCGCGGCGGGTGCACCGTCGCGCAGAAGGACTTGTTGGCGTTGAGATGAAGGTAGCTCAGAATCCAGACGTGGCTGAAGCCCGACAAGCCCCGGAGCGACTCCCTCGGGATGAATTGAGGGCGCAGACGCAGCCGCGCCTGCGCGGCGGGAACAAGACCCGATTGGCGCGGCGTCGCGAATTTTTCCGTGAAGCAGGACTCCAGGACTCCGATCGCTTGGAGGAGGCTCCGCGGTTTTGCGATCATCGCGGAGCCGCCTTCCCGGCGCTCTTGAGCAGGGCGGCGATCGAGTCGGAGCTCGGATTGGCCGCCGCCGCGCGGCGCAGGTAGAAGAGGCGCCGACCCGGGGTCTCGGAGAGAGCCGCCAAGCTCGCCCAGGACCAGGCGAGGCTCGGGGCGAGGCGAGTAGACTCAAGGAGCATCTCGCGGGCTCTGCGCCGTTTCGCGTCCCATCGCAACGCCGCCGGGTTTCGCATCATGAGTTTGGGAATGTCCGGGGATGTCTTGAGCGCGTCTTCGTACAACTTCCAGCCTCGCAGGTAGCGCCCCGGATCGGGAACGGTCAGGCGGTAGACGGCCGTATGTTCCGCGGCATCCGTGTAGGCCGGATGGAAATAAGGGCTCGAATCCATCCAGGCGATCCAGCGGGAGCGCGCCCAAGGCAGGAAGTCGGGCATATAGCCGCCCGTCTCGGAACGCACGACGTGGACGTAGCCGGCGCCTTGCGCGACAAGGTGCTTGATCCAGGCGTCGCGGTCCGCGGTCGCGGCGAAGGAAAGCGCCCGGCGTCCCGCGAAAAGCCAGACGGCGGGGCGGTCGTTTGTCGCGACAGCCGCGGCGGACGGGGTGTTGGCCCGAATCCACGCCATCGTCGTTTCCTCGGCGACCGTCTCCTTGGGAGCCGGTCTTTTCGCCAGGGCGATGTCTTGGCGCAGGAGAACGAACAGCAGGGCCGCGCTTCCGCCCGCCAAGGCGAGCCGCTTGCGCGAGGAGCCGCCGGAGGAAGCCCCCCAGAAGGCGATCCAGAAAAGGGGCATGAACGGGAAGGCGTAACGCGCGACGACGGCTTTCCATGTGAAATGAAGTCCCGCCAGAAGCGCCGTATAGATGGCGGAGGCGAGCACGACCGCGGGGCGGCGAGGGTAAAGCCTCAACAGTCCATATCCCGCCAGGATGACGCAGGCCGCCGCGACGGCTGTTTGGGATGTCCAGGACTCGTCAATTCCGAGAATTCCCAGGCCGACGAAGGACTGGAGCATCCGCAGGGCCTTGTAAAACGGGTGGCCGGAGGCGGCATCGGTTAGCTGGGAAGCCCAGTGGCCCCAGTAGGCCGTGGCGGTCCCTCCTGCGGCGGCGTTCCGGAGAAGCCAAAGACCGAGGGGCAGGAAGGCGCCTGCCGCGAAAACCCCCGCTTTTCGGAATCCTTGCCGCCACGCGACGGCCGCCAAAATGGCCGCGTCGAGGCAGACGCCCTGGGGGCGGATCAGCGCCGCGAGCGCGGCGAGAGCCGTCATGCCCGCGAAGAGCCCCGGCCTTGAAGAGAGTCCGTCATCGACTTGGGCCAGCATGTCCAGCAGGAATAGGGATACGGCGAGAAAGGCCATATCGGGTATCAGAATCCCCGAGAGAGCGAGCGCGATGGGATTGAGAGCCGCCAAGAGCCAGGCAGCCAGCGCTTCCGGCCCTGGAAGGAGCTTATGGCAAAGACGCCAGAGGGCGACGAGGGCGGCTGCGGCCGCGGAAAGAGAGGGGATCCAAAATAGAGCCCAGCGGGGCTCGAGAAGCCGCGTGAAGGGCGCGATCAGTAAAGGATAGCCCAGCCAAGGATCGGTGACGGCCCTGCCGTCGGGCGTCGCGAAGGAGCCATGAAGCAGCGATTTCGAGAGGAGGACGTAGAGAGGCTCGTCGAAGGCGGAGCCGAAGATGTGGTCCCGGGCACTTATAAGATAAAGGGCCGCAACGGCAAGCAGCAGAAAACCGCGGAAGGCCGCGCTTGGCCATGAAACATGGGCTCGGCTGTTTAAAGGAGCCATCGTTTCCATTGATGCCTTCTTTTGCATCCCGTGCCTTCCGTCGCAACCGTTGCCTAAGTCTTCAAATGGTGCTTGAGAAATTGGGCTTCCGTCTCGTGGATGCGGGCCTCGAAGGCTTCTCCTTGGGCCAGAAGCCTGTTTTCCTCCTCCAAAGCCTCAACCAGCTCGTTTTTGCGGCTCTCGAGAACGTCCACCACGCGAGGATCGAAGAGCTTGTCCGCCTGGGAACTGAGATATTTCATGGCTTCATCGATGTCCCAGGCGCCCTTGTAGACTCTCTTCGACACGAGGGCGTCGAACACGTCCGCGACGGAGACGATGCGGGCTTCGATGGGGATCTTCTCCCCCTTCAAGCCGTAGGGGTAACCCGTCCCGTCGTAGCGCTCGTGATGCGCCACCGCGATCGAGGCCGCCAGCCGCAGGAGACGGCTTTCGGCGTTGGCGAGCATTTGGCTCCCGTAGATCGTATGCTTCTTCATCTCCTCGTATTCCTGGGGAGTGAGCGCCCCTGGCTTGAGCAAAATCGAGTCCGGGATCGCGACTTTCCCGACGTCGTGGAGCGGCGCCGCGTAACGGATGTCCTCCGCGCGGTCGCGGCCGAGGCCGGACCCCCGGGCGAGAATCTCGGCGAAGCGGCTCATGCGCCTGAGATGTCGAGCGGTGTCCTTCTGGTCGCGGAACTCGGCGACAAGGGCCATGCGGTAGATGGTCTCAAGGTGGGACCGCCTCAGCTCGTCATAGAGAGTCGCGTTCTCGATGAAGGAGGCGGCCATCGTGGCGAGGATGCGCAGGAGGCCCTCGTCCTCCTCCGTGAAGGCGCCCTTCGTCTTGTTGAGGACCTCGAAGACCCCGAGGACCCGTCCCTCGGCGCCCTTCAGGGGAATGGCGAGCACGCTTTTCGTCTTATATCCCGTGAGCTCGTCGAGCTCGTAGGAAAAGCGGCTGTCGCGATAGCCGTCGCGCAGGTTGACGGCGGAGCCCGTCTTGGCGACGAAGCCCGCGACGCCCCGGCCTAAGGGGAGCCTCAAAATCTGATCCTCGCCGCCGGAGGCGACCTTGGTCCACAGCTCGCCCTTGTAGTTGTCGAGCAGGTAGACGGTGCATCGGTCGGCCGAGAGGATTTTCCGGACCTCTCCCGCGATGATCGAGAGGAGGTTGTCGAGCCTTTTTTCGGCGGCGATCAGTCTGCCGAATTGGGCAAGAAGCGCTTGGCGCTTCTCAAGATCCTGTCTGCGACCCATGGGTGCGTGCCGAGGCTTCGGCGGCGTAGATGGAGAGGTGCATCACCCGAGCTTGAGGATAGTATTTCGAGAGTCCGCGGGCAAGCTGGATGAGGCAGGAGGTGGAGCTCGTCAGGACGATCCTTGCTCCGCTCTCCGCGATATGGGCGATCTTGCGGCGCAAGATGGCGTCGGAGAGCTCCGGATGGCGGAAGGCGAAAAGCCCCGCGCCGCCGCAGCAGACGCCGGACTCCGGGAGATCCCGGAAGCTTTCCCCCGCCATGCGCCGCAAGAGAGGATAAGGCGGCGCCAGGCCCTCGCCGTTTCGCGCGCGGCAGGACTCGTGGTAGGCGGCGGGGACGGGCTTCGGGGCCGTTCCTTCTTCCGAGAGCTCCAAATCAGGGAGAATCTCAAGGACGTCGCGGACCCGGCTTTGGAAGCGTTCAGCGCGGCTTCTCCATGGCGAGTCAGGCGGGAAAAGGCCGGGGTAGGACTTCAAAAACGAGGCGCAGGAGGAGCAATCGGCCACGAGACTGGCCTCGCCTCCGGCGCGCTCGAGGGCTTCGATGTTGCTCTGGGCCAGAAAACGGGCGTCCTCCAGGCGCCCGTAGTTGTAGGAAAAGAGGCCGCAGCAGGCGTTCTGGAGGAAGGCGCCGGGCCCTTTTCCGCGATCAAGAAGGGAAACGGTCGCAAGACCGATCTCCGGGAAGAGATAATCCGTCCCGCAGGCGGCGAAATAGAACCAGGCCGGCGTCCCGACGCCTGGAAGGAGGGAGAGGCGCTCGCGCAGGAAAGTTCGAGGAGGAGCTAAAACGGCGCGTTCCGCCTCGGCAAGGGCGCCGAGGCCCCATAAGTCCAGCAATGGACCCAGCATGCGAGGCAGGCCCGAACGCTTGAGAGCGTAGGCGGTTTTCAAGAGCTTGCGAAAGAGCGCGGGGTGTCGCGCGAGGAGCTTCGTTAATATGACGGCGGGCAGCGATGGATTCCCCGGGAGCATGCGGCGTCCCTCGAGGGCGATGTCGGCGGTGGGGATTCGCGCGTAGCAGGCGGCGGTGCAGGCGCCGCAAAGAAGGCAGGTCGAGAGGGCCTCCTCGGCGTCCGCGGGCTTGGCGATTTTTCCCTCCAGGAGCATCCGGACAATTTGATTTCGTCCGCGGCCCGAGAAGGATTCTCTGCCGGTCGCGATGTAGGTCGGGCAGTCTTCGAGGCAGTAGCCGCAGCGGCTACATTGGCTCGCCGCGTCGTAGGAGCTCTGCTCCCCCAGGGCCGAGCGCAGCCTTCCCAAAGACTCGTTCATCGCTTCATTATCGGATAATTCGGGGGCTTCTTACTTGATTCCACGTCAAGCCTCGTGTATCGTCTAGGGGCCATGAGGCTTTTCATCGCCGTTCCCATTCCGCCGGAGATTAAGGCGGTCGTCGCGGATCTGTCGGCCGGCCTGAGTCGTGCCGGGGCCGACGTGAAATGGGTCCGGCCGGAGAACCTGCATCTCACCTTGAGCTTTTTGGGAGAACATCGGGCCGAGGATGTTCCCGTAATCAAGTCGGCCGTGGAGCGATCGACTCGCGGTTTCCCGGCTTTTAGCCTGGCATTTTCGAGATTGGGCGTCTTCGAGTCTTGGGAGCGTCCGCGCGTGCTATGGCTTGGAATCGAGCGGGGGACGGGCGACGTGGTCGAACTCGCCGCCGGGATCGACCGGCAGCTGGCCCAGGCGGGGATCGAGACGGCTGAAAAGGGGAGACCGTTCGCGGCTCATCTGACCCTGGGGCGATTTCGAAGTCGCCGCCATGCCGAGCGGCTGCGAGACGCCGCGGCGTCCTTCGCCGCCCCTCGGGTCATGGAAATGCCGGTCGGCCGCCTTGTCCTTTACGAAAGCCGACTGTTTCCCGAGGGGCCAAGCTATGCGGCGTTGGCCGAGTCTGAGCTACCAGCCGCTCTCGGCGCCTGATGGGCCGGTCTTGCCGCCCAGGCTCAGCAGATAGCGCGAGACGTCTTCAATGTCGCTCGGGGAGAGCACCTCCCCCCAAGGCGGCATGGAAACAAGAGGATCGGGCCCCGAAGGGTCCTTCTTGGCGGGGCGGGAGCCGTAGCGTATTTTCCTCTCAAGCTCGGCCAGCGTGTACGATTGGGAGACGGCGTTGAGGGCCGGTATCAAGGAGCCGGGAACGTTGTTGTTGTGGTGGCCGCCGCGCCCCTCCGCTCCATGGCAGGCGATGCAGCCCGCCCGCAGGTAGATTATTTTCCCTCGGGCGACGCCGACGGCGCCATCCCAGGGCGGGTCGCCGTGGAAGTCCTGCCCTTTGAGGCTCGACAGGTAGGCGACCAGGGCCGCGCGCGCCCCGTCGCCCAAGCGCTGGTTCGGCATGAGAGTCGACGGCTGCCAGGCCTGAGGGTTTTTGAGCCATTGATCAAGCCAAGCGGCGCCGTGGCGGAAGCCGACATAGCTCAGATCGGGGCCGGTATCCCCGCCCGCCCCGCCGATGCGATGGCAGGCGGCGCAGTTGAGAGCTTGGTAATAGGCCTTTCCTTGTTCCGGGGTCGGAGGACCGGATGGCGGCTTTGAACAGGCCAGGGACGCGGCCAGAAAACCAAGGACAACGAACCATGTGGTTCGCATGAGTTCGTCATTTTAATAAAGATAAGGGCATGTTCAAAAATGCTAAACTCAGCTTCGTCATCGTTGGATAAACGAGGTGCCATATGGGCGATCTGAACTTCACTGAAATACTGGTCATCTTGGTCGTAGGGCTGCTCCTATTCGGTCCCAATAAAATTCCCGAATTCGCAAGGCAATGCGGCCGGGCCGTGAACATGTTCAAGAAGGGCCTTAAGGAGGGCTTGGAAGAGGAGTCTCCTACCGCTTCCGCCAAAGAAGAGCCCGCCAAGAGCCTCACGGACCAGTCGGTTAAAAGCTAGATTTCCCCCTCTTTCTTGAGTGGAGAGGGAAAGGGCGAGGGTGCCGAAACCTCGACGACGAATCCCCTCAATCCCGCCTTCTTTATCCCCGGGAGAAGGCGGCGTTCGGCCGGTGACCGTGTTCGTGGGGGGATGCTTCAACCGAATTCATAAGGCGCACCGCCGCATGCTAGCCGCCGCGCGGACCCTGGGCGATCGCCTCGTGCTCGTCTTATCTCACGATCGCCATAACAAAAAGCCAAACGCCGTCCCGGCCGCGCGGAGGCTCAAGCGGCTCAAGGCGCTGAATTTGGCCGATAAGGTCGTGGTGGGAGATCCGGACAGCTTCGCCGAATCCATCCGCCGCGAAATGCCCGATATCGTCGCTCTTGGCTACGACCAGCGCCTCCCTGACGAGGAGACCAAACGGCTCCTCCGCGACCTTGGCGTCAAGGTCGTGCGCCTTCCATGGTACCCAGGAAAACATGAAGCCTGAAGGCGCCGAAGCCCCCTCCGCCGCCGGCGCCTCAACGGCCTTCGAGGACCGCCCCATGCCGTTGATCGAGCATATTCTGGAACTGAGGCGGCGCCTCATCTTGGCGCTGGCCTGGATCGCGGCGGGAACCGTCGCCGCCTATCAGTTCGCGGACGCCATCATCGCGAAACTTGCCCGCCCGGTGGGGACGTTGGTTTTTATCGCGCCCGCCGAGGCCTTTCTCGTGCGCGTCAAGATCGCCGTCTTTGGAGGATTCCTCCTGGCGCTTCCCGCCGTCCTTTATCAAGCGTGGCTTTTCGCCGCGAAAGCCTTCGCTCCCGGGCTGAGGAAGTATCTCAAGCGCGCCATTCCGGTTTCCTACGTGCTCTTTTTGGTCGGATCCTCCCTAGCGCTCTTTCTTGTGATCCCGGCCGCCATGAAGTTCTTTTTGTCCTATGAGACCGCGCAATTAAAGCCCTTGATCGGCGTCGGAGCCTATCTCCATTTCGCATCGCTCATGATCCTCGCCTTCGGAACCGTCTTTCAGCTGCCTCTTATCCTCATCGCGCTCAATCGCCTGGGTATCGTTGGCAAGGCCCAGCTCAAGGCCCAGCGGCGCCTGGTCTATTTTCTTGGTTTTGTCCTCGGCGCGGTTCTCACGCCCGACGTTTTTTCGCAGACGGTGCTGGCGTTCTCGGCCATCGTCCTTTTTGAAGGGGCCCTGCTCGCCATGCCCGACGAGCCGGCGCTCTCGTAAGCCGTGTCCCGCGTCGACCGCAACAGCTTTTTCTTCTTCGCGAGCTACCTGTCCCTCGGCCTAGGCGGCCTCATCTACGAGCCTCTTGGTTATTTCTTGAAGGATACCCTGAAGCTCTCCCCCGTCGAAAGCTCGACGTTCGTCTTCTGGATGACGTTCCCGTTTCTTCTCAAGCCCCTCTATGCCGCGATAAGCGATTTTTTCCCATGGCGCGGCTACCGGCGCCGCCCGCAGGTCGTCGCGGCGTGCCTTGTGGCCCTTGCGGCGTGGCTCGGCCTTGCTTTCTTCGACATCCGCTCCTCCGCGCTCCTTTTGGCGGGCCTTGCCGTCGCCAATCTTGGCGGCGCGGCGGCGGACGTCATCGGCAATGGCGTCATGGTGGAGCAGGGGAAGCTCCGGAGAAAGACGGGAGTTTATCAAGCGATTGAACTGGGGACGCTTTACGCGACGATTGTCGCCTCCAATCTGGCGGCGGGCTGGCTCTCGGCGCGCGCGCCGATCCGCGGGCTCTTTTGCGTCGGAGCGATCCTGCCGGTGATCGTTCTCGCGGCCGTGCCGTTGATCGAGGAGCCGCGCGTGGGCCCGACGTTCTCAAGAGCCGCGTCGGGCTTGGCGGGCCTGATCCGTTCCAAGCGCTTCTGGGCCTTGAGCGCCTTCATATTCCTCTGGAGCTTCACGCCGTTTTTGGGAACGGCGCAATTCTACTACCAGAGCGAGGCGCTCGGTTTTTCACCCATGCGCATCGGGGGACTTAGCGGCCTCGAGGGCGTCTGCGGCAGCGTCGGGGCGCTCTTTTACGCCGGCATGATCGGCCGGGACTGGAAAGCGGATCAAATCGCCAAAGCCTGCGTCTTCGCGGGCGTTCCGTTGACGCTTCTTTACATTTTTTACGTGGGGCCGGTATCATCCGTTGTCGTGACGGCCGTGACGGCGTTCGGCGGGGTCGCTCTGCGACTCTCCTTGATGGATCTCGCCGCCCAGCATTCCCCGGAATACGGGGAAGCGACGGGTTTCGCGATTTACATGGCGGTCTTTGACCTGGCCGCCTCGGCGTCGAACGCGGCGGGGGGCCATCTTTACGGCTGGCTCACGCGGGGGTTGGGAGGGCTTCCGGGGCCTCTGCCGCCTTACGGAGCGGTCTGCGTCCTGGCGGGCCTCGGCGTCGTCACGACGCTCTGCTGCTGGCCGCTCCTGCGCTGGGTCGCGCGCGAAAAGGCATGACGATCGGCCGGCGGATCGCGCGGGGCGTCGCGGCGCTTTCCCTTGGAGCCGCCGTCGTTCTCTCGATGCTGCCATTCGCCGTCCGGGCGTTTTACCCTCCGGAGAAGCTCAAGGCGCTTATCGAGGAAAAGGCTGGCGAGGCCACGGGAAGGCGGTTGCGCATCGCCCGCCTATCCTGGGCGCTCTCGGGATTCAGGATCGAGGATGCCAGGATCGCGGAGGAAGAAGGCGCCGGGGACGTCATTCGCATCCGAAGCCTGCGCCTCGGGGTCAATTGGCTTTTATCGGCGTTTCGGCGTCGCTGGGTTCTGTCGCGCATCGACATCCACGGGCTGACGGTCATCATCAGGCGTTCCCCGGAAGGCCGCTTCAATCTTCCACGCCTCCCGCGGGGGGGCGCTTTCCAGCCGCCGATCATGAGCACCGCGCCGGCACCGGCCATCGAGCCCGAAGCTTTCGCCTGCGACGTGAACCTCCGCCGCCTGAGCGTCACGGACGCCGCGATCGAATACCAAGACGCCGCTTCGGGGGATTCTTGGTCGCTTTCGGGCATCCGATTGGGCGCCAACCATGTGACGATCCAGGAGCCTTTCACCACGGGCCTGGAGTTGGCGGCGACGCACCGGAAGCCCGGAACGTCGGCCCGTCATTGGCATATTGTCTTTAATGGGGCGGTCAATCCGGCGGGAGGCTCTCCCGAGGGCGTGGAGTTGATGGCGCAATCCCTGAACGTGGAGTCCGGGCCATGGAGACTCGTCGCGACCGGAAGCCTTCACGACATCAAGACGCCGCGAGCCGCCCTTCATTGCCGTCTTTCATCGGGCGCCTGGTCCCTGGCCGACGGCGACATCGTCGCGGCGCTGAAATCGTTGTCCCCTCTCAGCGGAAAGGCTTCGGTCCATTTGACCCTGCGCTCCTGCCCCGACGCCTCGTGCGCGCTCTGGACCGAACTCGCGCCGTCGCTGGCCGTCACCGGCCGCCTTTCACTTGATCGCTTGGGAAGATTGCGCATCGGCTTTCTGCGGGCGGGGTCGGATCGAGGCGAATGGAGCGCTCGGGGATGGCTCGACGATGTCCTGGGGGATCGCGTTATGCGCCTGTCGATCCAAGGCGATTGGCGGTTGCCGCCGATCGCGTGGATGCCGGAGGCGGACCTCGCGCTCTCCGCCGCCCTTGGCCCCCAGGGCCTCGGCATCCGTCAATTGAAGGTTGCGGCCGGGAAAGGGAGCCGGATTGTCACATCGGAAGGCCTATGGCGAGGATTTCCGGGACGGCACACGTACCTGAATATTCCGTTAACGGCGGAACCGCTCAACGTCGAGGATTTGTCGAAGCTTTGGCCCTGGGTGGCGGCTTATTCGCTTCGGGGAACTGGACGCATGTCGCTAAGGCTTCGAGGCCCCCCCCGCCGCCTTTCCTACTCCGGAACTTTCGCGGCCAAAAGGCTCAGCGCGAAGCTGGACGGCTATATCGCCTCGCGCATCAAAGGGCGGGTTCGATTCAACGCCAACCGCGTCGCGATCGAGGCGTTGTCGGGTTACCTTGCGGGGCAGCGAATCATGATTTCACGCGCTATCATTGACGATGACGCGGCCGTTCCCAAGGTTGACATCAACGCCGTCATCCCGTCCCTCGACATCGGCGCCCTGATGGCCGCGAGAAGCCGTCGGCCGTCGGTCGGGCGCCGCGTGCGGGTTTTGTCCCAGGCTCATGCCCGTTGGGCCGCCGCCCACCCGGGCAAGCCTTGGGAGAGCCGCGGCACATTGAAGGTCGGCCGCCTCGTGGGAAAAGATTTCTATTTTTCCAAGGCGGCGCTTGCTTGGGAAGCCGCGGGGAAAGGTTCCGAGCCGGAAACATGGGACGGTCGGGCCAGCCTCTCCGTGAAGTCGGGGCGCATCGAAGTGCTGGGAGGCTCGGAAGGGATCCGTTTGCTGGACATCATCTTTCTCCCCTTTACGATCGTCCAGAAAATCACGTCTTTGGGCGGTCTCAAGATTTTCCCGAATCTCTCGCATGTATCCTTCAACGACCTTTCCGGACGCTATCTGTTTAAATCCGGCGTTCTGAAAATCGAGAGAATCAGGATGGGGACCGGTTGGGGGACGATCTCGATCCGAGGGCGGATGATCATCCCCAGCAGGAAACTCGACATGGAGGTGACGGCCCTGCTGGCCCATGTCGCTCCCATCGTGGTGCACGTCGGCGGGACCGTCGAGCATCCGAGCTTCCGCCTCGCGGCCCGGACGATCATCGCTCCGGTCGAGAATCTATTTCAAGGGCTGTTCGGGCATTAAAGAGGGCAACCGCGCCCGCGTCGGCATGGGCCGCTTGTGCCGCCGCAGGCTATTGGCCCTCGAGGTAGTCCGTGAGAGCCTGGCTGACTTTCTTCGTGAGCCCGGCCGCGAGGCCCGAGTAGCTGCGCTGCTTGGCTTCCTGATCGCTGACGGAGGCCTCGCGGTCGTCCGTCTTCAGGCTCAGGAAGGTGCGCCCCGCGCGTTCGTCGGTGAAGTCGACGACCGCTTGGCTTCGAACCCAATGCCAGCCCGGGTCCGTATCGGCCGGGACCTCGAGAGTCTGGGTCTGAACATGGGCGTTGATCGCTATATCGGCGGCGGAGCCCGGTTTCGCGGCGCTCAATCCCAAGGTTGAGAGGGCCGCCACGATCCCGGAGCGGACACGGGAGGCCCCGGGACCTTCCACGGCGACGGATACCGCGAGGACCGAGAGGGCTTGGGCCGCCTGAGTTTTGACGCTGGCCGCATCGTAGGGAGCCGGGAGGCCCTGTCCGTCCAAAAGCCGCAGCTGGTCGTTGAGCTTGGCGCGGGCCTTCATGAGGGAGAGAAGCTTCATGGCGTCCTTGGCTTTCTGGAAGGCGCCCGAGGCGGATGAAAACTGGGATTGCCATTGGGCGCACTGATGATCAAAGGCCTCGATCTTATCCCGCATCACGGCGCCTGCCTTCGCGCGGTCGAGAACGGCGAGCGCATAGTAGGTGCGCGTCTGGGGGTCGGTCCAATCCGCCGCGATCCTCACCCCTTCGAGCGTCTGTTGCGAGGCGACCCGGATGTCGCGGCTGACCTTATCCTCGAAGCTCGACTGAGTCTTCCCTCCCCGGGTTTTATCCGCCTCGCTTGAGGAGGTCTGGGTCAGGACCGTCACGAGAGACGAGAAATATTGGGAGATCTGGCCCCGGGCGCTCGACTCGGCGTCTTGGCGATTATCGCCCATGCCGACTCCCCGCAGATAGGCCGAATCGGGGTATTGGGAGCTATGCCCGTCCACCCAATCGGGCCTGGCGCCTCCGGTGAGAAGGGCTTTATGGGCGGCGCAACCGTTAAGGCCGGCCACGGCGGCCACGGCGGCCACGGCGACGCCCCCGCCACGGGGAGCACGCACCTCCCGCACCAGGGCGGCGCCATGGACCTGCTGCGGTTCGCCGCGGTCGGGTCGGTCGACGACGGCAAGTCCACGCTCATAGGGCGGCTGCTCTTCGACACCCGCCAGCTCTTCGACGACCAGGTCGCAGCCGTCGAGGCCGCGTCCGCGCGCCGGGGGATCGGCGAGGTCGACCTGTCCTTCGTGACCGACGGCCTGCGCGCCGAGCGCGAGCAGGGCATCACCCGCCCCTGGTAGAGGTGCCAGAGCTCCGGGCGCTGGCGCTTGGGGTCCCACTGGCCGAAGGTGTCGCGGAACGAGAGCACCCGCTCCTTGGCGCGCGCCTTGTCCTCGTCGCGTCGAGCGCCGCCGAAGAGGGCGTCGAAGGAGTGCTCGGCGATGGCGTCCAGGAGCGTGGTCGTCTGCAGCCGGTTGCGGCTGACTCCCGGCCCGGGGTCCGCCACCCGGCCCCGGTCGATCGACTCCTGCACGCTCGCCACGATCAACCGCTCGCCCAGCTCGGCCACCCGCTTGTCGCGGAAGTCGAGGACCTCGGAGAAGTTGTGCCCCGTGTCGACGTGGAGGACGGGGAACGGCAGCCCGCCGGGCCGGAATGCCTTCACGGCGAGGTGCAGGAGCACCG
>DAHVWT010000043.1 GCA_027327915.1 Elusimicrobiota bacterium | reverse complement strand
GTCTTGGAAGGACTCTGCGGAAAGCCCGCCTAAGCCCTCAAGCCGCCCCTCGCCCCTTAATCCCGTTCGGTTTCCTAAGAAAAACTGTTCGGTTGCGCATGAAAGTAGTGCCTCAAAGTGCCCTTTCGTGCCCTCCCGTGCCCTGCTATCCGCCAAGACCTCAACGTCATCCCGGCGGATAGCCGAAATCGCATTCCTCGACGGGAAACGGCTGGAATCGGCGACGCACGAAACCAAAGTGTTCGGTTCCGCGAGCATTATCGGCCGTCGGAAAGCTCGTCTATTGAGGCTCTCCGATGAGCGCGGACAAGACGGAGAAGATTCCCCCCTCGCCGCCAAGCGGGGGCCGCGTCGACTTCACGAGCCGCTACCGGCCGCAAATCATCGAGGAACTGGTTGGGGAAAAGTTGCGCCGAGAGGTGGCCAATCTTCTGCGATTCGGCATCGGGAAGGTCCTCCTGAGCGGCCCTTACGGCTACGGCAAATCCTCGGTGGCCCGCCTACTGGCGAAAAGCCTCGTCTGCTTCTCGCCGCAGCCGGGCCCCTGCGGCACCTGCGAAGCCTGCGCTTCCTTCGAGGCCCAGTGGGATAAGGGTGGCGGATGGGTTAAAACGCGTGAGGGAATACCCAGGTGCTTCCTTGCCCTCGACATGACCGAGAAGGGCAAGGACGACGTTCAGATTCTGCGCGCCGAGATCGCGCCGTCATTCGGCGCGAGCCCGCCGATCTTCGACACCGCCGTCATCGTCTTGGACGAGATTCATCGCCTCGCGCGTCCCGCCCAGGAGTTGCTCTTTTTTGTGAAGATTCGGGCAAAAACCGGCAACGAACGGCAACACCCGGCAACGCGTTCTCCGTCGGGAAATGGTGCCCCCAGGGAGAATCGAACTCCCATTTCCGCCTTGAAAGGGCGGCGTCCTAGCCGCTAGACGATGAGGGCGTAAACCAACCCGTCTTGGCGCGCCCGCCGCCGTCAGGCGGGCGTTGAGTCCGGAGGGATTCGAACCCTCGACCCCGCGCTTAAAAGGCGCGTGCTCTACCAACTGAGCTACGGACTCGCGACGAGGGATTCTACCAAACTTTTCAGAGAGGGATTTCCCACCGGAACACCCGGAGAGAGGCCTCCCGCGCCGCTCTCCCGTGCCAGCTTTCTCCCGCCCTTGCCTACGGGGCCTTCAAATTCGGCGCGCGGTATGTAGGCTTCGCGCGCGGGGGTTTTGCTCCCTCCTCCATTCTTTAGGCCAAGTTGAATTGGGGAAGGTCCCGGGTAGCGGCAGCCAAGGACAAGGAGGCCTTTATCGGGGCAAAATCAGACTGGCAAGGCGGGACAAAAAAGTCCGATTGGCACGCCATGCGGTGTTCCGTAGGGATTCCGACGGCCGCCGGTGCATTGCGTTTCCGGGCTCTCTCTGTTAAACTAACGCCTATGAAGCCCAAGGGCATTCGGGTCACCGTGGTCTTCGAGAAAGCCGAGGAAGGCGGCTTCATCGCCCGTGTTCCCGCTCTCCCGGGCTGCATGACGCAAGGAGAGACGCTGGAAGAGGCCGAGGAAATGGCGCGCGACGCTATCCGCGCCTATTGCGCGAGCCTCCTTAAGCACGGCGAGCCCGTTCCTTCCGACGTCAAGGAAGTCGTTGAAAGCGTTTCGGTGGCTCTGCCCGCTTGACGGCGCGGCCGGGCAGCACCAAGCCGAAAGAATTCATCCGGAAGCTGCGAAAACGCGGCTTCATCATCGACCACCAGACCGGCAGCCACGTTATCCTGCTCCATCCCGCCGGAATTCGCCTCAGCGTTCCTTATCATGCGCGTGAAATGAAGCGGGGGCTTCTCATGGGCTTGCTTAAACAAGCAGGGATCGATCCCGAGGAGTTCGGCAAGCTTTAGAAGTCCCGCCGCCCGCCGATAGCCCGGTGGCCGCCATGGTGGCCAAAAGACCGGCGGACCGGGTCAAAGATCCCCAAGGCCGCCGGAATCGTCGGGACCGTCCCTCGCCGGAAAACCAGTTCGGGCAAAGTCCCAAAGTGCGTTAGATCGCACCGTTAGGTAACATCTTAAGTGGGTTGATTCGACTCATGAAAATCATCCTCACTCCCGACCAGGAACGCGCGCAAGAGGCGATCTTCGCCTGGCTTCGCGGCGGCTCCAAACAGGTGTTGACTTTGGGCGGCTTCGCCGGCACGGGGAAGACGACCGTCATCGCGGAGACGGCCAACCGGCTCTCCGGGAGGCCCCCGATTGGGTTCTGCTGCTATACCGGCAAGGCCGCGGATGTCCTTCGCTCAAAAATCATGGCCGCGGATGCGCTTCAAGAAAACGACTACGTCGGCACGATCCATGGGCTCATCTACGAGCTCGACCAGGACGAGAGTGAAAAAACCCCGCGCTGGCGAAAAAGAGAGCGGATCCGGCCCGCCCTTCTCGTCGTCGACGAGGCCTCCATGGTCTCCAATGACATTTGGCACGATCTATGTTCCTTCGCCGTCCCGATCCTCGCCGTCGGAGATCACGGCCAACTCCCGCCGGTCGGGGACCGCTACAACCTGATGGAAAACCCCGACGTGCGCTTGGAAACCATCCATCGGCAGGCCCAGGAGAGCCCGATCGTCAGGATTTCGATGATGGCGCGGCTCGACGGCCGGATTCCCCTCGGCCGATACGGCCCGTCCGTCGTCAAAACCCAGGACACCGCGGACGCCCCCTGGAAGTTGCCCCTCGCCAAGACCCTGTTCTTATGCGGCCGAAACAAGACGCGCCTCTCGCTCAACGCGGAGATACGGCGCCGTCTCGACATCGATTCTCCCTCACCCGTCCGCGGCGACCGGGTGATCTGCCTTCGCAACTCGCGCAAGCACAAGGTTTTCAACGGCATGCTGGGCTCCGTCGAGTCCCTGGCGCCGTCGGACGCGCCCTTCTGGTCCGCCGAAATCCTGATGGACTCCGACATCCGCTTTGATGGGAACATTCTCCGGGCCCAATTCGGTCTCGACCGGACCCTCGACTTCGAGGAGGCGCAAGGCGGCTGTCTTTTCGACTGGGGCTACGCCCTCACCGTCCACAAGGCCCAAGGCAGTGAATCGCCGCAAGTCGTCTTGTTCGAGGAACGGTTCTCCCAGATGAGCGACGACGAGTGGCGGCGCTGGCTTTATACGGGGGTCACCCGGGCGTCCCACAGCCTAGTCATCATCGGCTCCTGAACGCGGCGCCCGCAGATGAGAACGGCGAGATCGTCGCCTCCTTCGTCGGCGAGGACGCATTCAATTTCTTTTATGGCTCCTGTTATTGTCTTTCATTGATGCAAATCAAAGAAAGGATTTGACGGTGGTCATAGGCAAATAAGAACCGGCCGCGCTACACTGATCTCATCAACGTTGCAACGAGGTGAACAACACATGAACACTCAAGAGATCAAGGCCAGCTCTTTTAGCCGCTTAGCCGCCGTTTTTTCGCTCGCCGTTCTGGCGATTTTCGCCGCCGCGATGTTCGGCTTCAAGGCAAGCGCCGCCCAGGACCCCGGCCCGCCACCGTGCGCCATCAACCACACCTGCCACTGATGCCTGTCTGCCGCTAGCCAGGGCGGACAAGCGCGACAAGCCTCCCGAGGGGATTTGGTATCGTCTCCGGGGCGCGCATGAGGGAGATACGGTTCGTGAGCACAAACACGGAGAAGTTCCGCGAAGCGGCCGCGATCCTGCGGCCCCATGGGATCAGGCTCCGCTGGGTCCGCCGCGAGATCCCGGAGCCCCAGGCCTGGACTCTTGAAGAAGTCGTGAAAGCGAAGCTCGACGCCGTCCAAGACCTCCCCGGGCCCGTCCTGGTCGAGGATTCGGGTCTGTTCATCCCGTCTTTAAAAGGATTCCCGGGCGTCTATTCCAAGCACTTTTTCAAGCTCTGGGGTTTCCCCCCTCTTCTCGAGCTTTTGCGCCGGCGCGGGCGACACGCCTATTTTAAGACCGTGGCCGGGCTCCGCTTGGGGCGACGGCGCGTTTACTTCTCCGGTGTCGTCCAAGGGACGATCGCGCGCCGACCCCGGGGCCGCGGCGGCTTCGGCTACGATCCCCTCTTCATCCCGCGCGGCCATTCCCGGAGCTTTGCCGAGCTCTCCTCGGAGGAAAAAAACGGGCTCTCCCACCGGGCGCGCGCGCTCCGCAAACTCGGCCGCCACGAGAAGGAGGCGTTGCAAGTCGAGGTCACAAGGGACGAAATGTCGCTTGATGTCGCCTAGCCGGCTGCATCAGCATCGCTATGGATTCGCGGCGATTATGTTACACTACAAAAGAGCAAGATGATTCGCCTTCGGACGATCGAGACGTATCGCGAACAGGAGATTTTTAAATGCTGACCTCTTCCTATCTATTCGCTCTTATTGGTTTTGCCGTCTCCGTGATCCCGGTTTCGCTCTTCATCTATTTCATCGACCAAGTCGAAAAGCCCTAAATCCCAACGGTTGCCGGCCGCGCGGCCTACTTCGCCGGCCAGATCGCTCCCTGATCGATCCAATCTTTGATGGTCGCGATCTCTTTGGCGGGCAGGGGCTTCCACTTGCGCCCGCGTTTCGCCTTGGGCATGGGGGGAATGTCCTTCTCGTCATCCAATCCCGCGGCTTGGGCCGGCCGCGGCACGGGGCCGTTCAAAAGACGATAGAGCAGGCTGTCCGTGGCGTCGCCGGGGATGATGGCTTGTCCCGAGCGTCCGCCCTTCATGGCCGCGGCCCTGTCGTCAAGCCGGAATTTCCCTGCCGCGTGCTTTTTAGGCTTCTTCGGGTCCAAGCTATGGCACTTCATGCACGATTTCTTGAAGATGGGCCGGATGTCTTTGGCGAAATCGACCTTCTTGTCCGCGGCACGGACGACGGGAGCCGATAAAGCCAACACGGCCACAGAAACGACGGTTGCGACAGTCTTCATGAGCGTTTCTCCTTTGACGACGTCGAATTTCCGCGGCCGGCCACAGCCCTCGGCGCCGCGCTGGGTACGGCTTCCCACGCCTTTTGGGCCTCCGGTGGCAAGGAATCCATGTTTTTGAGGAAAAGCACGATCTGCCAGATCTGACGGTCGGCCAAGGAGCCGTTAAAGGACGGCATGCCCGTCATCCGGATGCCGTGGGCGACCTTCCAATAGACATCGCCGTCTTCGTCATCCTCGACGCCATAGCGCGCCAGCTGCGGCGCCTTTTGGTATAAACCGCTGGCGATGCGCGAGGGCCTGCCGTCCGACGCGCCGTGGCAGACCGCGCAGTTGGCGGCATAGAGCCTGATCCCGCCGATAAGGTTGCGGTCATCGAGCTTGAGGGGGTTGGGTCTGGTCGGGGCCTCGCGCAGGATAACGGCGTCGAGGGCCTTGTTCGCGATCCATTTTTCGAGCGCCGGTGGCTTGGCGTCGGCGTTGGCCGGAAGCCACCCCCGCACCGCGGCCTCGTAGAACGCGCCCCATCCGGCGGCGACGGCCATCAGCGCGCCAAGAACGGCTCCGCCGGCCAAGCAGCGCGCTCCAGAGCGCGGCATCACATCGAGATTATGGCTTTTTTCGTCCCCCCCTTGACAAATTCCGGAACCGGGGGTAAATACAGAACGTTGGCCGGTTGTGTTAAACTCCAAATTCGGCAACCGGCGCCACAACTCGTCAACCGAAAGCGGAGCGAGACATCTGGATCCCGCCCTCCGATGCGTCGGAGGGCGGGTTTCTCTTTGATATGAACATCCATCAAGACTTCGGGGTGACGGCGGGAAAGCTCGCGGCGGTTCTCGATAAGCTCCGGCGTCTCTCCATCGTTCCCGCGCTCATCGAGGAGAGCTTCAGCCGCGGAGGCGGGAAGGGCGGGCAAAAGATCAACAAGTCCGCCAACCGCGTCCAACTCTTCTATCCCCCGCTCGGACTCGCCGTCTCCTGCCAGGCCTCGCGCAGCCTCGCGCTCAACAGGTTCCTCTCCCTGCGCGAGCTGGCGGAGCAAGCCGAAATGAAGCTCTCCCCCGGGACCTCACCCCGTCTGGCCGAATGGCGCCGGATCCAAAAGCGCAAGGCTCGTTCCCGCTCCCGTCAGCGCTTAAAGGCAGCCGCAGGCAACGCATGAACGCCTCCGGGCTGGAAAGGTCTCGGCGCTTTCAGGGGCCCTTTCTTCTCGCGGCCGCCGTTCTCTTCGCGGGGTGTGGGCGATCACAACGGTCGACCGCGCTCCCCTTGATCGAGCCCGCCAGGCTCGCAAGCCTGATCGCGTCATCAAAGCCGGGGGACGCGCGCCGACCTCTCGTCCTCCAGACAGGCTTTCGCGAACTTTATGACATGGCCCGCATCCCGCGCTCGGAATACATGGGCCAGGCCTCAAAACCCAAGGGACTCGAACGCCTGAAAAAGCGCGTCGCCTCCCTTCCCCGGAACGCCTTCATCGTCGTCTACTGCGGCTGCTGCCCCTGGAAGCACTGCCCCAACATCCGACCCGCGGCCGCGGCGCTACGCGCGATGGGATTCAAGAACGCCTGGGCGCTCGACATCCCTCATAACTTCGGGACGGACTGGGCGGACAAAGGCTACCCCGTCTCCCGGGGACGCCGAGAGCAGCCGCGGGCAACGCGCTAGAGCAGCGTTTTCTTACGCCGCCGAGCTCTCGACGGCGCGCACGGCGATCTCCGGCGGGTCTTGAAGATGCTTCTTCACCGTGCACAGTTCCGCCGCCGCGATGACGGCCTCGCGGTATTTCTCGGGAAAGCCGGGAGGCAGGAGGATTTCCAGATCGATTCTGGAGACGTGGTGGGCCTTCTCATCCCAACGCACTCTTTGGAGAATCTCAAGCCCCGCCGTGTCGATCCCCCGCCTCTGGCAGAAACTCAGGACAAAGATTCCCGCGCAGGTGCCGATCGATGCGAGAAAAGTCTCAAAGGGCGCCGCGGCGCTCCCCTCCCCGCCGGCTGATTTCGGCTGGTCGGTCATGACCGTAAGCCCGTCAAATTCAGCCGCGACTCTTTTTCCGCCGGGGAAACGGATGCGCATGTCCATGGGATTCACCTTATCAAATCGCAACGAATCGGCCAAACCGCGTCGCGGAACAGACGACAAGACGACTCATCATTTTAAAGAGGCGAACGCTAATATCTGAGCTCGGATTCGCTCTCGGGAGCGTTGGTTTTGCGGCCATGCCAGTAACGGTATTCGAGTCGGAAAACGGCGAGGCGGCCGCCGAAGGCGCGCGTGAGCCCGAAGAGGCAACTCGCGCTGTAGCGGAGCATCCGACCTCGGCTCAGAGGGACGAGGCCGTAGATCGCGGGGCCTCCCAGATGAGTTTGCTCCGCGAGCGCGGGCCAACGGCCGATCACACCCGGCCAGCCGAAGGCCTCGAGGGCAGGCGCGGCATAGGGATCGATCCAAGTGATCTCCCGGGCCGCATAATCCGAGCGTGTTCCGCGAAAAGCCCCCGGGCCCGACTGCCCCTCGAAAGGAAAGTTGAGCGTCAGAGTCTCAACGCCAAGCCTCGAGGACATGATCGGCATGATTCCGCCCGTGCCGGGCCCGGGGCTGCGGCTGGGAAGATCCCCTCTCGCGAGGATGCCCGCGTCGAAGCGCGGCCCCTTAAGGACGGGAAAGATGTTTTCCCACTCGACGCTCTGCTGGGCGAGAGGCTGCGCTGCGGTCTGCGAGAGCACGTCATAGAACTCCGTCTTCCAGTAGCGGCTCGGCGCCCATTCCGCCTCGAGGGCGTGGCTCCAGCGCGTTTGGCTGCCCCTGCCGGCGACAAAGCTGCGATCCCCCGTCTCGAGTTCCGGGGCCGCGAAGGATGGGATGTAGACGTAGAGGTCGGCCGCGTTAAAATCGACGGCCGCCGCGGGGACCCCGAAGGCTCCGAGAGCCGCCGCCAGCGTCGCCCCGGCAAGCGCGGGTCTCATCGCCTCAAGACTATCAGGGGCCCACCGCGTCAAACCATGAGTTAGGTCACGCTCGGAGAGGCGGGCCCCATCTCTTACGAGGAGGGGCCGCGATTAAGTAATGTCTCTCCATGGCGAACGCGCGCGGCCGGCTCATGATCGAGGGAGCGGCGGCGACGGCGCTTGCCAGGCGCTTCGGGACGCCGCTTTATGTTTATTCGCAGGCGGCGCTTCGAGGGCGCTGGGAGGCCCTCCGACAAGCTTTCCAAGCCCCGGGCTTTCTCCTCTGCTACGCGATCAAGGCGAACTCCAACCCGGCGATCTGCCGCCTGCTCGCCCGTTGGGGGACCGGCGCCGAGGTCGTCTCGGGCGGGGAGCTTTTGCTCGCGCTCCACTCGGGCTTCAAGCCGTCTCAGATCGTCTTTTCGGGCGTCGGAAAAACCCGAGAGGAAATGCGCGCGGGGCTTCGTGCCGGGATCCTCACTTTTAACGTCGAGTCCGAGGAGGAGCTCGCGCTCTTGTCCCGGACCGCGAAAGCTTTGGGGCGGCGCGCTCCGGTCTCGATCCGGGTCAACCCCGCGATCGCGGTCGCCTCCCACCCCCACATCGCGACGGCCCGCGCCGGAAGCAAGTTCGGCGTGAGCCCCCGCGAGGCTCTCCGGCTCGCTTTGAAGGCCGCGAAATCCCCGGGGCTGCGCTTTCTGGGTCTCCATGGACACCTGGGCTCCCAGATCTTCGCCGCCGCACCCTACGAGAGGGAGTCGCGCCTGCTTATCAGCCTCTCGCGCGAACTCAAGGCCCGCGGCGTCGCGATCACGATTGCCGACTTCGGCGGCGGCTTCGGCGCGGAGGAGCCGGGACGCCGGGAGTTCCCCCTCGACCGCGTCTCCAGCGTCCTGCGGCGGGCGGCCCGCGCCTTCCCGGGCCTGACGACGATCATCGAGCCGGGACGCTATCTTACGGCCGAGGCCGGCACGCTCCTGACGACGCTGCTCTACCGCAAGACGGTTTTGGGACGCAGGCTTCTCATCGTCGACGCGGGGATGAACGACTTTTTGCGTCCGGCGCTCTACGGCGCCCGCCACGAGATCATCCCCGCGAACCCCCGGCCCGGTCCCCGAACCCCGGCCGACGTCGTGGGGCCGGTCTGCGAATCGACGGACGTTTTCGGCCGAGGGCGACGCCTGCCGCCGGTGAAGCCCGGGGACGTCCTCGCCGTCCTCAACGCCGGCGCCTACGGGTTTTCCATGGGCTCCAACTACAACTCAAGGCCGCGCCCCGCCGAGGTCCTGGTGGACGGTCGCGACATCCGCCTCATCCGCCCGCGTGAGGCCCTCTCCGAATTGCTAGACTGGCGGCGATGCAAATCTCCTTAGGCTTGGTCGCCGGGGCCTTGGCTCTTCCGGGCATGGCTTCCTCCGCGCGCGCGCAGGCTCCCGCGAGAATCGGCGGCGGAACGCCCGTCCATTGCGTCGTCACGGTGGACGGGAAGAAGGCCCTTGATATGAAGAGCCCCGCGCGGCGCCCCTATTCGCTCCACGTGCCGGGGCGCAAACTCGAGATATCCTTCGACAACGCGGGCGGCGCCGTGACGATACAGATCATGGACGCCGGCCGGCTCGTGAGCCACGGGAGCTGGTCCTCGGCCGCGACTCTCGCCAAGGCCTCCTCCAAGACCCAGGGCTCGGGAAGTTTGAGCCTGGTCGTGGGCGACACGGGTGCCTCGCCTCACATCGAGGCGTCCTGTTCTCCTCTAAGCCTCCAGCGTTAACCCGCCGCCGCGGCCCCGGCTGAGCGCCAAGACCTCCGCCCAACCCCGAAACAGCGAAGAAACTATTGTAAAATCTCCACATTGGGCGTGTAGCTCAGCTGGGAGAGCGCCTGCATGGCATGCAGGAGGTCCGGGGTTCAATTCCCCGCACGTCCACCACTTTTTTTAGAGCGCTGCGTGGCGAAGGGCGCGGATCATCTGGGCCTGCGCGTCCTCGGGAACGTCGGGAACCCCGAGGGACTTGCCACCCAGTCGGTTGGGGTCGTCGGGGGAATAGCCATGGTAGTCCGAGCCCGCTGTGAAGAGCACGACGCGTCCCGAATGCGCGGTGAAACTGGCGGCGATCTTTTGGAGGCGCTTGACCCTTGAGGGGTACTTCTCCCAGGTGGAACGATAAGCCTCGAAGCCGTCCAAGCCCGCCCCGAGCATCGACCTGGCCAGGCCCTCGAAGGTCTTGAATTTCCGACCCGAGTAGGTCACGGGAAACTTCTTGTACTGAGAGATCGTGTAAGGGTGGGCGAGGACCGCGAGCCCCCCCGCTTCGTGGATCGTCGCGATCACGGCGGCGAAGGAAGGCCCCTGAAGCGGTATGCCCGCGGGGGCGTCGTCCCCGATATAGCGGTCGAAAGCGTCGCGAGAGTTGGCGGCGTAGCGCTGGCGCACGAGAGCCCTGGCGACGTCGGGGCGGGTGATCTGGCCTCGAATCTGGGCGAACAAGGCGTCCACTCCGGGCGAATTCACGACGGGAGGCAGCCCGTCCAAGCGGCGCTCGAAATTGAGCTTGGGGAGCAGGATATCCTTCTCCAGGTCGAGGGGGGCGCCGATACGGGAGAGCTTATCGAGAATGGCCATCAGGCGGTTGCGCCGCTCCCGGCTCGTGTTCGCGAGGAGCCGGCTCAAGGCGCTGTTTCCGGGGTCGATCCCGATCCCCAGGATGTGCATGCTGTCGTCCTCGGCGCTGATCTCGATGCCGGAGATGAGGCGCACGCCCAGCTCGCGGGCCTTGGCGCGCGCGCGATCGAGGCAGGCGACGGTATCGTGATCGGTCAAAGCGTAGACGTCGAGCCCCATTTGTTTGGCGGCCCCCACCATCGTCTCGGGGGTCTGGATGCCGTCCGAGCAATAGCTATGGGAATGAAGGTCGATTTGGGCCGCAAGCAGCGCCGCCGGGAGCGCGGCCAGCGCCCCCATGAGAGCCGAGGCTCCCGCCAAGCGGGAGACCCAACGGCAAGCCGGCCAAGCCTTCTTGTGTTCCAAGCGCTTCCTTTATACCCGTCCCGGAGTCTCCGGTCAAAGGTCCTGCGGCCCACTTCCTCCCTAGGCCTTTTGGCCAAGGCGTTTATGCTGCGGAAACGGCGGAAAGCCAGCGCTCAAAAAGCCCGCCCTCGATCTCGGAACAGGCCTTTTCCCTCGCGGGATAACGCGGGTCTTTCCTTAAAAGAGCCTCCTCCATCTCCACCAAGTGCCGCCTCTCCTCGGCCAGCAGCCCCTTGAGCGTCAGCGGGCGGCCGGCTCCTCCCAGAATCTCCTCATAAAGCCCGTAAAGCTCGAGCGCCCGCCGCTCGATTGCGAGGCTGACGTAATAATAGGGATGATCCTGGTCACCCCCCACCAGACGCGTGACCAGGGCGTCGAGCCGCGCGAAATAAAATCGCGACGACGCCAGGGCCAGCATATCCCCGGAGACGTAGGCCATCGCCCGGCCGCCGATCCTCTCCGCGTGTTTCCTAAAAAAGGAAGCGTGCCGGGTTTCCTCCGCCAGATGCTGAAGCACCCCGCCCGGAAGGGTTGATCGGCGATGGCTCAGAAAAATCTTGCGGGAGCCCAGGTGTTCCAAAAAGGACAGGGTGTTCAAGAACCGAGCATGGCGCTCCGGTCCGGAGACGGCCTCTTCCAGGAAGGCTTTAAGAGAGCTTGAGCGATTCTTCGATAACATCGTAGGCATGACGGATCTCCTTGGGAGTGCTGCAATAGGGAGCCATGATATAAACGACATTCCCCAGCGGCCTCAAAAGAACGTTCCTCGACAGGCAAAAGCGGGCGAGCCGCCGTCCCAAGCCGCTTAAGTAGCCCGGTTCGCGGCATGGAATTTCGAGCGCGGCGATCGTTCCCATGCGGCGAGCCCGAATCCCGCTTGGCGAACGCGCCCGGGATCCCAATAAGCGCTTGAGCTCGGACTCGTGGAGGCGTGCCTGGGCCGCGATCCTCATGGCGACCGGCTCTTCCTTGAATATCTCCAGATTCGCGAGGGCCGCGCGGCAGGCGATCGGGTTCGCCGTATAGGAATGTCCGTGAAAAAAGGCCCGCGATCGGTCTTTCGACCAGAAGCCTCGGAAAATCTCCTCGCTTGCAAGGGTGGCGCCCAGGGCCAGGCTCCCTCCCGTGATCCCCTTGGAGAGACAGAGGATGTCCGGCGAGACCCCGGCGGCCTCGCAGGCAAAAAACGTCCCCGTCCTCCCGAAGCCCGTCATCACCTCGTCGGCGATGAAAAGGACGCCCCACCTGCGGCACATCCCGTGCAGGGCCTTCAAAGCGGCCGGGGAATACATTCTCATCCCGGAGACGCCCTGGACGAGGGGCTCGACGATGAGGGCCGCGATCCGGTCCCTGTGGCGCTTCAAAAGCTGCTCCGAGCGCTCGAGCGCCCGGGCCTCCCGGCTCGGCTCCGGGAAAGGCAGGCGCAGGACGTCGAAGAGGAAGGGCGCATAGGCCTTGGTGAACGGCCCGCGCTCCCCCGCGGACATCGCGCCGAAAGTGTCGCCGTGATAGCCCCCCTCCAGAGCCGCGATAAGTCCGCGCTCGCGGCCCTTGTTATGCCAGTAGCCGATCGCCATCTTGAGCCCCGCCTCGACCGCCGTCGAGCCGTCATCCGAGTAGAACGCCTTGGAAAGCCCCCGCGGCGCCAGCCTCACCAGTTCCCTTGAGAGCCGTTCGGCCGGCTCGTGCGTGCAGTCGGCGAAGAGGGCTTGGTCGAGGAGGCCCGCTTGCCGTCCGATCGCCGCGGCGATCCTCGGATGCGAGTGCCCGTGAAGCGTCACCCACCACGAGGAGATCGCGTCGAAGACCTCCCGGCCGTCTCGCGTATAAAGCGTCGCTCCGCGCGCCGACTCGACGAGGAGGGGCGGCTCGGCCGCCGCGTGCTGGGTGTAGGGGCGCCAGACGGGACTCTGGTCACCCCGCCCGGAGAAATCGGAGAGGCTTTGCCGCGGGGCGCCTCCGATTTTTTCACCCTGACCAAGGCCCGCGGAGGCGGCATCGCCAAGAACCCGCCGCAGTCCGCTAAAAGATTTCCTGAAGGACGCATGAAGGAATTTGGAAGAGCGCCCGGGATCCTCCTCCAGGCCGGCAATCCAGTCGAGGCGGCCGAGTCGCCGGGCGCCCGACAACGCCGCGATCGTCCGCTCGGTGTCGGGCATGGCCTTGCCGACGAAAGCGACTCCCAAGAGGGGAATTCCACGGCTCTTGAGCGCCTCGATCGACAGCAGCGTATGGTTGATCGTCCCGAGGGAGGTCCTCGCGCAGAGCACGACCGGCGCTCCCCAACGCTTGAGCAGCTCGACCTGCAAGACCTCCTTCGTGAGCGGGACGAGAAGCCCTCCCGCGAGCTCAACGATCAGAGCCCTCGCGGCGTCGGGCGGATGGGGCGGGCTTGCCAAGCGCTCGACATCGATGGCGGCGCCGTCAAGCTCGGCCGCCCGGTGCGGGGAGAGAGGCCTTGAAAAAACGTGGCGTTCCTTGAGGACGCGGCCCGCCGGAACCCCGAGCGCCCTCACCCTCGCGGAATCCGTCGAGGGATCGCGGCCCGATTGGACGGGCTTCCAATAATAGCCCCCCAGCATCCTCGCGAGGGCCGCGGCGAAGACGGTCTTTCCGACGCCCGTGTCGGTTCCCGCGATGACGATCATCCTCATCAGCCGCGAGTTCAGGCGGCCGCGGCGGCGGCGGTCGTCACGAGGCTTTTCTCGATCTCCGCCAAGCTCGCGGAGAGCTCCTCGATCTCCCGCTCCCGGTTCTGGATGTTGATCGAGACGCGAAGCCGCGCCGCGCCCTGCGCCACGGTGGGCGGACGCACGGCCCGCACGTCGAAGCCGCGGCGGGAAAGCTCCTCGGAGGCGGCGACGGCTTCCTCATCCGATCCGATCAGGATCGGGACGATGGGAGTCGCGCGCTCCCGGGCCGTCCAGCGCGACAGGACGCCTTCAAAGCGCGAGGAGGCGAGAATCGAGAGCGCGCTGAGGCGCTCTCGGCGCCAAGGCTCCTCGTCGACGAGGGACAGCGCCCGCCGGACCGCGGCCGCGACGACGGGCGGCTGGGCGGTCGAGTAAAGAAAGGGCCTTGCTCGGTTGATCAAATAGTCGACGACGAGACGGGGGGCGGTGACGAGCGCCCCGGCGGCGCCCAGGGCCTTGCCGCAGGTGTGAAGCGCGATCACACCGGAGGCGTTTAAGCCCTCGAGCGCGCCGCGGCCCGTCCTCCCCAGGACGCCGGTCGCATGAGCCTCGTCCACGACGAGCGTCGCCTCGAAGCGGCGGGCGAGTTCCACAAAACCGGAGAGCGGCGCGAGATCCCCTTCCATGCTGTAGAGGCTCTCGACCGCGAGGAAAAGTTCCCGCGCGCCCCGGGCACGGGCGAGGCGGAGACGCTTCTCGGCGTCCGAAAGGTCGTTGTGGCGGAAGGGAGCCTTCGAGGCGAGGGAGGCGCGGATCCCCTCCTTCACGCTCGCGTGGATTTTCTCGTCGTAGAGGACGCAGGAGCGCGGCGCGGGCAAGGCCGAGAACAGCGCCAGGTTCGCGTCGAATCCCGAATTGAAGTAAAGCGCCGCCTCGACGCCGAAAAACGCCGCCGCCTCGGCCTCGAGGGCCTCGTGCTCCTCGTGATGCCCCGCCAGCAGCCTCGACCCCGAGGCGCCGAACCTCCCCCAGCGCGACAGCGCCGCGCGCGCGGCCTCCAGGATCAGGGGGTGGCGCGCAAAGCCCAAATAGTCGTTGGACGAGAAATCTAGGCCGCGGGCCAGAGCCAGCCCGCGGCCTAGGCTGCGGACCTTGATCCGAGCGAGTTCCGCCTCAAGCCTCGGGAGCATGCTCCTCGGGCTTCAAGGGCTTCAAGCCCAGCGTCTTGAGCAGAGCGCGATCCGCCTCCCAGGAGGGGTTGGGGGTCGTGAGCAGTTTTTCCCCGGTGAAGATCGAGTCCGCCCCCGCGAGAAAGCAAAGCGCCTGGGCCTCCGGGGAAAGCGACAGCCGCCCCGCGGAGAGTCGGACCTTCGCTCGCGGGAAAAGAACGCGCGCGGCCGCGATCATGCGGACGAACTCGAAGGCGTCCACGGGCGGCCGCCCCTCCAGAGGCGTCCCGGGGGCGGCGACCAAGGCATTGACCGGCACGCTCTCGGGCGGGTTCTCAAGGTTGGCCAGGGTGTGGAGAAGGGCCACGCGGTCCTCGAGGCTCTCTCCCATCCCGATGATGCCGCCGCAGCAGGCGGAGATCCCGGCGCGGGCGACGTTCCGAAGAGTTCTCAAGCGGTCCTCGTAGCTTCTCGTCGAGATGACCTTCCCGTAAAACTCCTCCGAGCTGTCGAGATTGTGGTTGTAGGCGGTGAGGCCCGCCTCCTTGAGGCGCCGGGCCTGCTCCTCGGTGATCATCCCCAGCGTGCAACAGGCCTCGAGCCCCAGCCGCCGCACGCCCCTCACCATTTCGAGGACCCGGTCGAAATCCGGGCCGTCCTTGACCTCCCGCCACGCGGCGCCCATGCAGAACCGCGTCGAACCCGCGTCGCGGGCCTCCCGGGCCCGCTCCAAAACCTCGCGCGCATCCATGAGCTTCCTGGGCTCGACGGGAGCGTCGTGATGCGCGGACTGGGGGCAGTAGCCGCAGTCCTCCGGGCAGGCGCCGGTCTTGACCGAAAGGAGCGTGCAGAGCTGGACCCGCCTCTCGTCATGATGATCGCGGTAGACCCGGGCAGCCTCGAAGACGAGGTCGAGGAGGGGCCGTTCGAAAAGCTCGCGTACGGCCTTCAGCGTCCATCTTTCGGCAGAAGGGGCCTTCGCCGCCGGTGAGATCATGAATGGCCATTATGCCAAAATCGACGCTCTCATTCCCACGCGCAGAGTTGTCTAACACAAGATGAGCCTGAAGGAAGGCGTGTTTCCAACACAAATGAGCCTGAAATGGCAACATTAAAGCGGAATCGGGCCGTGGCATACTGGGGGCATGACGATTGCTATGGACGATTCTCGGATCACGACGCTGGAGCAAGTCAGGGACATTCTCAAAGCTCCCGCGGAGCTCAAGCTCAAAGGACTCTCGCGTCCACAGAAATACGCCTGGATCGAGGGGACGCTGCGGCGGTTCGATTATTTCTCCC